>JBDTJK010000187.1:0-9340 GCA_039935875.1 Casimicrobiaceae bacterium | reverse complement strand
GATCCATTCGATCTCGACACCTGCCTTGGCAGCCGCGGCTTTCATCACTTTCACGCATTCCGGAACGACTTCGAGCCCGATGTCGTCACCGTCGAGAATGCCGATCTTGTACATGGCAGGTTCCTGTCAATGATTGTCGACGCTCGCCCAGCACGCCGGCTGTCGCAACGGTGAGCCCGCGAGCGACACGCGCCTTCGCGCGCGATAGGTCCGCGCTACCCGGGGCTACCGCTGATGCTGTCGACCATCGCCGCAGTGCAGGCCGTGGTCGTCGCCGATCCGCCCACGTCAACCGTGCGCGATTTCGAATCGGCCAGCACGAATTCGATTGCCGCGTCGATCGTCTTTTCGGCGCTCAGCAGTTCCGCACGGCCGTACTTCCGTCCCAACCACCCGAGCAGCATTGCCGCGGATACCACCATGCTGACCGGATTTGCGCTGTTCCTGCCGGCGATGTCAGGTGCGCTGCCGTGCGATGCATTCGCCATCGCATGCGCGATCCCTGCGTTGATGCCGCCGCCCAGTCCAAGTCCGCCGGCGAGCGCCGAGCACAGATTGGACAGGATGTCGCCGAACATGTTCGTGGTCACGATGACGTCGTATTTTTCGGGCGCCGTGTAGATATCCGCGTTGAAGGCGTCGACGATCGCCGAATGACATTCGACATCGGGAAATTCCCGCGCGACCTTCTGGCACTCGTCGTAAAAGAGCCCGTCGGTCAGGCGCAGGATGTGCTTCTTGTTGACCACCGTCACGTGCTTGCGGCGACGACGGGCCCACTCGAACGCCGTGCGCGCGATCCGATTGGAAGCATGCGCGGTGATCTTGCGCATCGATATCGCGACCCCCTCCACCGGCATCAACTCGGCGTAGCCTTCGAACATGTTGCGATCGGGGTAGAAGCCCTCGGTATTTTCACGCACCATCAGCACATCCAGCCCGGTTCGCGCCAACGGCAGCGATGGGTATGCGCGCGATGGCCGGATGTTCGCGTACAGGTCCAGGCCATGGCGCAATTTCCCCGGGACATTGATGCCGCCATTTTCAGGCGATGGATATCCGCCGTTGTCGCACGGCCCGAGGAGGATCGCGTCGGCCCGCGCGGCGGCCTGATAGACGGCCTCGCTGATGGTCACGCCGTTGGCACGCAAGCTGTCATGGCCGACAACATGTTGGTCAAGCACCAGTCCAAGCTTGAACCTTCGGTCCGTGGCCTGCAGCACGGCGACCGCCGCCGCGGTGATCTCCGGCCCGATATGGTCCCCGGGTAGCACTGCGATACGGATCAAATTACCCATGTCTTGCAGTTCTGTCGACTGAAGGAGCGCAAGATCACTCGACCTTGATGTTCAATTTCTTGATGAGCGTGGCCCACTTCGCATAGTCGCTGCGGACGATGCCCGCGAACTGATCGCGACTCATCCGGCGCACTTCGAGCCCCTGCTTGGCCAAGGCACCGGAGACTTTTGGATCGGCGAGCACCTTGTCGATGCTGTCATGGATCTTCTGCACGACTGCCGGCGGCGTTCCCGCAGGTGCGAACACCGCATACCAGGGCTCGTAGTCGAATCCCTTTACGCCCGCCTCGTCAAAGGTCGGCAGATTGGGCAATGCCGGGGATCGCAGCTTTCCGGAAGTCGCGATCGCGCGCATCTGGCCGGAGGTGATGTAGGGCATCACCGCCGGTATCGTTGCCAGAATTGCCTGGATCTGCCCGCTGATGAGGTCGACGATCGCCGGCCCGTTGCCCTTATAGGGCACGTGCTGCAGCTTGATGCCGGTTTCCGATTCCAGTAATTCCATCGCCAGGTGGCCCGCGCTGCCAACCCCGCCCGAACCGTAATTGATGGTGCCGGGTTTTGCGCGCGCCAATGCGAGGAATTCCTGCACATTCTTCACGGGCAGCCCGTTGGTTACGACCAGAACGTTGGGTGTCGCGCCGACGTACGACACGGGGAGGACGTCGCGCATCGTGTCGTACGGCAGATGATCGTAGAGTGACGCGTTGAACACCAAGCCGATGTGATTGACCAGCAGCGTATAGCCGTCCGGATTCGCATGTGCCAGCAACGCCGTACCGATGGAACCGCCGGCACCGCCGTGATTTTCGACGATGAAACTCTGGCCAAGCTCGACACCGAGTTTCTGACCGATGGTGCGCGCGACGATATCGACGGTACCGCCGGCCGGGAATGGCACCAGCAGCGTGACTGGCTTGGTTGGCCACGCCGGCTGTTGCGCTTGCGCGACGCCGACCAAGCAAACAAAACCTGCAAGAATTGACAACAGCCGGGTTGGCAGTGACATGGTAGCTCCTCTATTGAACGCGGTAGCGTTGAATTTTCTCGTCGTCGAGCGTGATGCCGAGTCCGGGCCCCGACGGCAGCGCCAGCGTCCCCGTTCCCAAATCGAGCTTGCTGGCGACGATGTCGTCAGCAGTCTTCAGCGGGCCAACGCATTCGAGGCCATTGAGCACGCTGCGGCTCGTCGCTGCCAACATGATCTCCGCCACCGTATTGATGCCGAGGCCGAAGCCGTGTCCCACCACGACTCCAAGTCCCGCGGCAGCGGCGGTCTCGACCATCCGCCGGCTCTTCAGGAATCCGCCCTGCTTCATCACCTTGAGCTTGATGAAATCGGCGCAATCGGCGCGAATGACAGCGATCAGGCTCTGGTGATCCGTGATGGATTCGTCGGCCATGATCGGAATGCCGACGGCCTGGCGCACTTTCGCCATACCCGCAAGATCGGTCGCCGCAACAGGCTGTTCCAGCAGTTGCAGTTCGAAAGGCTCGAGCTCGTGGCCGAGCGCGATCGCGTCATCGACGCCATAGCCGGCGTTAGCGTCGGCGCGCAGCATCATTTGGGAACCGACTGCGTTGCGTACTGCCCTTACCCGTTCACGATCCGCATCGATGCCACCACCGACCTTGATCTTGGCGGAGCGAAAGCCGCGCTCGAACCACTTGCGCGCTTCGTCGGCGGCTTCCGCTGGTGGAAGAATGCCGATCCATGCGTTGAAATTGACGCGATCGACGAGCGCTCCTCCCAGGTACTGGTGAACCGGAATGCCCAACCTGCGAGACGTCAGGTCGACGCACGCCATCTCGATCGCCGCCTTCGCCTCCAGGTAGCCTGGCAACGCAGCATCCATCGCCTCGATCACCCGATGCGGATTTCCGGCGTCAAGGCGATGCACGATCGGAACCAGTCGCTCGCGCAGTGCCGATAGCGATTGGTCGATGGTCTCCTTCGAATGTCCGGGAGACGGATCGATGTTACCGAGCCCGATCGAACCGTCGTCCGCGGTCACGCGGACAACGACGCTCTTCTGGGTCGTCTTGGTCATGTAGGCATTGCGAAACCCCGGACCAACCAGAGGAATCGCAACGCCGAAGACTTCCACGCTGGCTATTGGCAGAATCAGTGACGGCTGCAAGGAATGGATCTCCACGCGTAAGGATGATTGGACATCATGCGGCGTTGCACTCCGTGACATTTTCGGATCTGCATCACCGGTCCAGCGCTCGCGCCGGTTCTCGATGCAGGCACAGAACCGTGGCGCCGATCGTTCGAACGAACGCGATGCGACGACATCCAGCCTCAGTATGGCGGCAACGAGTTTTCCTGCAAGCTCTTCGAGCCGCTCGGCCGGAAAGGAAATTAATCATGCATTCCTCAAGTCGTTTGCGCCGTCGAAGCGTGCGGATCGATGCCGCCGTTGCGGTCCGTTGGCGTCTGCGACACTCGACAGTAGCCGATCTCAGCGTAGCGACACGCGTTCGTCTTGAACGGAGCACGAACGGCGAAAGCCTAGGCTCGTCCCTTCCGCACTGTCAATGAGCATCCAATTGAATTACTTGATGCGCTGTCGGCATTGGGCACGCGAACATTCGGCCGTGGTCTATGCTGTCGCTCGGCGCAACGCGCAATGGCCGATGACAATGCAGTGCCCAGAAGACGTCACATCGATGGTCGACGCTGACTACATCTGCGCGCTCGAGCGCTCCCGGCTGCAGGCTTTGGTCGAGCGCGACATGCCGCTCGCGCGGAGATTGCACGCGCCCGATTTTCAGCTGATCACGCCGAACGGATTCGTGTATTCGCGCGATCGCTATCTCGGCGAGATCGAGTCCGGACAGCTGCGCTATGCACTGTGGGAACCGGGTGAAATGCAGGTGCGCGTCAGCACCGGCCTGGTGTTGCTGCGCTACCAGGCGACACTCGATGTGGACTCGGTCGGCGGTCGGGTGTCGCGACTGAACTGCTGGCACACCGACTCCTACGAGATCAACGGCGGCCAGTGGCAAGTTGTATGGTCTCAGGCGACGGCGATTCGATAACCGCCTCAAGCGGCTGTCTTTGTGCGACGGCGACGTGCCGTCGCCGTGCGCTCGGCGACGGGCCAACTACGGGCCAACGGCGCCACGAACGACTGGGCGCCCCCATGTCGACCGCGACCGCTGCATCGCGCGCGAAGCCGGGGGGTGCGCCGAGCGTTGGCGAATCCCCGGCCGTTCACCGAATGAACTGGTCGACGTAGCCGGCTCCGAGGCCAATCTCCGTGAAGTGACGCCGGCACATGTCGATTTTGGTGAAGACGTCTTCGTACCCGAGAGGCTTGCCCCAGGGATCGACGTAATACATCACACCATTGACCTGGAAATACGTGATCATTTCCTCGACATCGTCGGGAACAACCAGAGTGTGCGTTTCGCCGGGCGGCTCGAAGACATAGCTTCCCTCGGTCGCGATCCAGTCGTGCTCGAGGTAGTGCCACCGGCCGCGGAGCACCAGACCATGCACGGGTGCAGGATGCCGGTGCCGGCTCAGGACCCCTGACTTACGCACCTTGAGCAGATTCACCCAGTAGCCTTGCGACGCGTTCAGGCACAGTGGCCGGAACCAGACATTTTGCGCCTGCGGCACCCATACGCGATCGTCCTCGGGGATGGCGTGTGGAATGACGATTTCGTGGCGTGCCTCTGCCGGCGACGCCAACTGATATCGCATCCGGGCAGGATCGAGCGCCTGGTCCATCGGTGTTTCAGATTGCGACATGCGGCTGCCTCCGGAAATCAATGCAAGGTTGTGGCACGGGCGCTAGCCAGCGCATCGAAGCAGGCACTGGACACGGTCAATTCATTTGCCCATAATGTGGTCATCATTTCCACCCTATAGCCAGCTTAACTTCGCCGCGCCGCAACAGTCAATCGCGCGATAACCCGCGGCGCGAGGGTCGACGTGGACGATCGCCAGGCCGAGCGTGCGCCAGGCATTGGGGCCAGCATGACAACTCCAGGACATGCAGCAAGGACCGTTGCAAGAAAAGCTGGCGCCACGCCCGTGCAGGTCGAGCAACGCACGCACGGCGCCCGGCACTCTGCCGCGGCCAAATCCGCGCCAGTCGCGCGGCGCGCCCGATCATTGCCGGGTGCTGCTGCCGCGACGCGCAAACCCGAGGTGCCCGGCACCGCAGCATTTTGCAAGTTCGTGACGGTACTGCAGCATGTTGCCGACAATCCAGAGTTCTCCAATGCCGCGCAAGTGCACAACGCCGTCGGGTTGCCACGCGCAACAACGCATCGCATCGTCGCCGCGCTCGTCGCCGAAGGCATGCTCGTCCAAGGTGCGCAGCGCGGCGTTCTCGAACTTGGACCGAGGCTCATCAATCTTGCCTCGCGCGCCTGGGACCGCCTTGACTTGCGACAGGTCGCGCGCGACGAGATCCTCAAGTTGCGCGACATCAGCGGCGAGACCGTGCACCTCGCCGTGCCGAGTGGTCGAGAAATGGTCTACATCGACAAGCTTGAGAGCCTCCGCGCGGTGCGCATGACTTCGCGAATCGGTGCGCGCATCCCGCTGCACTCGACGTCGGTGGGCAAGGCGTACCTCGCAGCGCTCGACCTGCACACACGGCAGGCATTGCTGAATGGCGCTCAACTCGTGGCACACACGTCCAAGACGCTGACCACGCGGCGCTTGCTCGAGGCTGATGTCGCAACGACTGCACATCGCGGATATTCGATCGATCGCGAGGAGACCGAGCCCGACATCATTTGCTACGGATGCGCGATCCAGGTTGCCGGATACGCCCCTGTCGGCTGCGTCAGCATCACGCTCCCGAAGTACCGGCTGACCGCCGCCGCGTCGAAGACGTGCCGCGAAGGGGTCATGGCCTGCGCAAGGGAAGTCTCGGCGCGCATCGCTGCTAACCGAGGTCACGACGCCCTATAGGATAGAACAAGCGCCCTACAACGCTCACTTGTCTCCTCAGCACCCATCGATGTCACCCAATCTTCTGCAACAACTGGCGCCGACCGGTGTAGTGCGCGCGGGCATCAACATGGGCAATTTCCTGCTCGTATCCGGACGCAGCCAGGTGGGCGAACCTGAAGGCTTGTCGCCCGACATGGCTCGAGCCATCGCGACCAAACTTGGCGTAGGGGTCCGTTATGTACCGTTTGCGACCCCCGGTGAACTGGCCGATGCCGCGGGAAATGATGTCTGGGATATCGGCCTGATCGGCGCCGAACCGCAACGCGCGGCGAAGATCGCCTTCAGCCCTGCCTATGTGGAAATCCAGTCCACTTACATGGTTCCACCAGCATCTATCCTGCAAACGGTCGCGGACGTCGACCGAAGCGGAATTCGCATCGCCTCGACGGCAAGGGCCGCTTATGACCTTTGGCTGGAACGCAACATACGCAATGCAACCGTCGTGCGCACGCCCAGCATGGACGCGGCGTTCGAGGCGTTCGCAACCGAAGGTCTGGAAGCGCTTGCCGGTCTGCGCCCGCGTCTTGTCGCGGACCAGGCCAGGATGCCCGGTGCGCGGATATTGTCCGGACAATTCATGGCCGTGCAACAAGCGATCGGCACCTCCCGAGGCAATACGGAGGCTGCTGAATTCATCCGAGCGTTCGTCGAACAGGCCAAGGCGTCAGGATTCGTCGCCGCGTTGATCAAGAGTCACAAGGTGAATGGCCTCTCCGTCGCTCCGGCGGCATGAGCCCGCGTCAATGAATGGAGTGCTGCCCCGTTGAAAACGGCTAACGTCTTTCGCGCGAATTTGTTCCACGGGCTTACCGCGGCTGTCGTGGGCGGCACCAGTGGCATCGGCGCTGCCATCGCGACGTCGCTGCATGACACGGGCGCAACGGTCCACGTCACAGGCGGGACGCAAGCCGATGTCGATGCTTGCGCTGCGACTCGCGGCGCCGCGGCGCGGCCGCCCGTCGTGCTGGACGTACGCAACGACCAAGCAGTGAACGATTATTTCGGTTCGCTGCCGAGCCTCGACATATTGGTCAACTGCGCAGGAATCATCCGCCGCAACGATGAACACGATGCACGCGTCTTTGCCGACGTGATCGACGTGAACCTTTCGGGAACGATGCGTTGCTGCAGCGCCGCGCGGCCACTACTCGCTGCGCGACGCGGAGTAATCGTCAACACTGCATCGATGCTCTCGTTCTTCGGCGGCGGCGTGGTCCCCGCCTATTCGGCCAGCAAGGGTGGCGTTGCCCAGCTGACAAAGTCGCTGGCGATTGCGTATGCCAACGATGGCGTCCGCGTCAACGCGATCGCACCAGGATGGGTGCGCACGGCGCTGACATCCGCGCTGCAACACGACACGCCACGCGGCGACGCCATCATTGCACGCACGCCACTTCGGCGATGGGCGGATCCCGAAGACATCGCCGGGGCCGTGCTGTTTCTCTGCTCGCCGGCGGCGGCCTTCATCACCGGCACGATCCTGCCGGTGGACGGGGGCTACCTGGCCGCCTGACCGTTCTGGTGCAACGGGCGTTTTCTGTCGGGAAGCCGAATGCCATCAACGCGCATGGCCGGCGGCCCGGGCTGCATCGCAAAGAGATGATCGCAGCCCGGGGAGCGAGTGATATGGACTGATAGTGCGTCTATGTTTTCGGGCGGCTTGCGCGCACCGGTCATGGGGTTTGCGCATTTTTGGGGAATACACGATCAACAGCGATCATGCGACGCTCGCCTTGCGCGCTGCGGGCGGGCGCAGCTGAAGCCTGCCCATCACGATCTGGGGATACAGCACGTCCTTCCGAATCGTGTTGCGCGACAGCCGGGTTCGCCGCGCAGTCTCCCCAACAGAAACCCAGCCCGGCAAAAGCTCGCGGCTGATAACACTCGATAGCGCATCATGCCCACACAGTGAATGAAAGTGGCTGGGAGCCACTTGGATTGCTCAGTAGGCATACCTCAACCCGGCGTAGAACGCACGCGGGGATCCGGGCGCTGTGAAGCGTGCCGCTGGTGCTTCACCCGGCGCAACCTGTGGTTGTACCAGGGTGCGGTTGGGAAACAGGTTGGTCGCAAGCGCGGCGAAACTGTTGTATTGCGTGTCGAAGAGGTTTGAAACTCCTCCGTATACGGTCAGATGTCGATCGAATTTATAGCTGCCACGCAGATTGGCAACGAAGTACCCGGCGACGCTCGCGTCCACGCGATGTGTAGCGTCTTCCGTGGGATCTTCGACGTAGCCGTCTTCGTTACCCACGGTACCTACATGGCCCACCGCAAGGAAGTCCACGGCGACGACCGCTGCATCGTTCACCTGCCACGAGGCTGTGAACTTGGCAGTGTTGCGGGGAAGTCCCGCAATGCGTGTTCCGGGAGTGACGGCGATCGTTCGTTCGCCAGAAGCAAGTTGGGCGGTCGCCTGGTAGGTCGCGTTGAGGTAGCTATAGCGGGCAGAAAGGTTGACCGGACCCATGACCTGGTCAAGGGCGACGTCAATGCCTTCGTTGCGCGTCTTTGGGAAATTTGAGAAATAACCCTGCTGCGTGCTGGGTGCGCGCAGGAACAGGATGTCGTCGTGATTGTCAGTGCGATAGGCCGAGATCCACGCGAACATCTTCGCGTCCGGCCGCCACCGTGCGCCGATTTCAATCGTTCGTGCCGTCACCTGGTTGAGGTAAGGGTCCGCCTGCAATCCGGCCGGCAGCCGACACGGGGAGCCGGGATCGGCACATCCAAGTTCAATAGCCGTCGGTACGCGATTGCTTTGCGAAGCGTTCGCGTAGAACGTGACACCCCGGTCGAGCTGCTGCGCGAGACCCAATCCGGGATTGAGCTTCCGATAGTCGAAAGTCGTCCCGGGTTGAACGCCCGTATCGGCAGAATCGAGCGTACTGCTCACGCGGCTCGCGTTCCAGCGCAGGCTACTCGTGATGAAACTGTGAGGCAGTACGCCCCAGGTGTCCGTCGCATAGATGCCCAAGGCTTTCGTTGTGCCGTTTACGCCTGAGAAGAACTTCGCGGAACCGTCCGGCGCCGGCTGCACGCCGCGATCGCCGGTAAAGAC
>JBDTJK010000186.1:0-5190 GCA_039935875.1 Casimicrobiaceae bacterium | reverse complement strand
CATCGGCGCCGCTTGCGACCAGTGCCGCGACACCCGCTGCGTCGTAGGGATCGAGCAGCCCGATCAGCATCGCGCCACGCCTGACCTGCGCGAGCTCGGCCGCGACCGGCGCGCGCACCTTGAGCACAATGTCGGCCGCCAACGCTTCCGCCGCCGATCCGAGCGTCGCCCCGGCGGCCGCGTAGTCGGCATCCGCCACGCTGCTGGCGAGGCCCGCCCCGCGCTCGACGACGATCGCGTGCTTGCCGCTCGCGGCAAGCTTCTTTACCGTTTCCGGTGTCGCGGCGACGCGGGTCTCGCCGGTGCGTGTTTCACGCGGGATTCCAATCAGCATCTGTAAGGGTTCGAATCAGTCAATGCGAAAGTTGCGGAAGGCGCCACGACAATCGTTCGGCAAGGCTTGCCGCGCCTTTCCGCAGCCCCGCGATTGTCCATTGTCCAGCCCACACTGTCCACCGGCGCACGCGTGGGCCGTAACAACCCGCTAGCCGATCGCATCGGCGATCGTGCGTCCTACCTCGACGGTGCTCGCGCGTCCACCAAGGTCGCGCGTGCGCGGCGCCTGCGGATCCGCGAGCACGCGCTCGATCGCGCTGACGATTGCAGCGGCGGCTTCGCGATGGCCGAGGAAGTCGAGCATCAGCGACGCCGACCAGATCTGCCCGATTGGATTGGCGATGCCCTTGCCGGCGATATCCGGCGCCGAGCCGTGCACCGGTTCGAACAGCGACGGAAAGCGGCGCTCGGGATTGAGATTGGCCGAAGGCGCGATGCCGATCGTGCCGCATACGGCGGGACCCAGGTCGGACAGGATGTCGCCGAACAGGTTGGAGCCGACGACGACGTCGAAATGCTGCGGCCGCTGCACGAAGTGTGCGCACAGGATGTCGATGTGGTACTGATCGGTGGCGATGTCCGGGTAGTTCGCTGCCATTGCACGGAAGCGCTCGTCCCAGTACGGCATCGTGATGGCGATGCCATTGGACTTGGTCGCCGAGGTGACATGCCTGGCGGGCCGCGTGCGCGCGTATTCGAATGCGAACTTCTGCACGCGATCGACGCCATGGCGGGTGAACACCGACTCCTGGAACACCATTTCGCGCTCGGTGCCCTCGAACATGCGCCCGCCCACCGATGAATACTCGCCTTCGGTGTTCTCGCGCACGACGACGAAGTCGATGCCGCCAGCGCCGCGAGACACCAGCGGCGAAGTCACGCCCGGCATCAGGCGGCACGGGCGCAGGTTCACATACTGGTCGAACCCGCGGCGGAACTGGATCAGCGATCCCCACAGCGACACGTGGTCGGCGACCGTCGCCGGCCAGCCCACGGCGCCGTAGAAGATTGCCTCGAAGCCACACAGTTGTTCGAACCAGTCGTCCGGCATCATCTGGCCGTGGCGCGCGTAGTAGTCGCAATTCCAGTCGAAATGCACGAACTCGAAATCGATGCCGTGATGCTTGCCGGCGGCCGCCAGTACGCGCAGCCCCTCGGGCACGACCTCCTTGCCGATGCCGTCGCCGGCGATAACCGCGATTCGATGCGCTTGCATTGTGCCTCCGGTCGTTTGCACGATTCTAAAGCAGCGGACCGGCCGCGGCAGGGTCGCGTGCGGTTCGCGTGGGCGGGCGACTAGTCCAAGTGGACGATGGCGTCCCACGCGACGCTGCGCGCACGCTCGCAACATCACTTTCGCAGGAGGCAACAATGGATATCCGCCGCTACTTCGTCGTCGTGGCCGCACGCGATGCCGTGGAGGCGGCCGTCGGTGGCGGCTACATTGAAGTCAACCACGGCAAGGCGGGACCGCTGGAACGCATGCGCGCTGGCGATGGAGTCGTATTCTATTCGCCGCGCAACGGCGAAGGCGCCAGCACGCTGCAGGCGTTCACGGCCATCGCATGGGTGGTCGGCGCACAATTGAAGCAGCCCGACGTCGCCGAAGACGCAACGCGCCCGTTCCGGCGCAGCGCACGCTTCGTCGCGGCGCAGCCGACGTCGATCAGGCCGCTGATCGATACACTCGACTTCATTCGCAACAAGCAGCACTGGGGCACGGCGCTGCGCAACGGGTTCGTGCAGATCTCGCGTGCCGACTTCGATCGCATCGGCCGGGCACTTGGACGTTGCGACGGTCTGCGCGCGGACGCGGCCGGCAGCGGCACTGCCAGCGACGCCGCGGCTGTTGCGTCAGGCGAGCCCGCGCAGCGGGGCGATGGGTCGCCCATCGCGTAGAATGCGCAGCCGCGGGTCGGCATCGAGCGTGGCCGCAGGGATTGCGCGGATTGTTAGCACGCTGCGTCGCACGCTGCGTCGCACGCTGCGTCGCACGCGGCGCGCGATTGCGATGCGGCTGCAGGTGATCTAGCATGCGGAACCCGCGCGCTGGGGCCGATGCGCAGCGCAGGTCCAATGATGAAACAAACCTTCCTCGAATTCGAGCAACCGATCGCCGAGCTGCAGGCCAAGATCGACGAGCTGCGCTTCGTGCATGACGATTCGGCGGTGGACATCTCCGATGAAATCGCGCGGCTAGTGAAGAAAAGCCAGCAGCTGACCAAGGACATCTACGGCAAGCTGTCCGCATGGCAGATCGCGCAGGTCGCGCGCCACCCGCAGCGCCCGTATACGCTCGACTACGTCAACGGCCTGTTCACCGATTTCCGCGAGCTTGCCGGCGACCGCACCTACGCCGACGATCCGGCGATCGTCGGCGGTCTCGCGCGCTTCAACGGCGCGCCGTGCATGGTGCTCGGCCACCAGAAGGGCCGCGACACCAAGGAAAAGATCCATCGCAATTTCGGCATGCCGCGTCCGGAGGGCTACCGCAAGGCGCTGAGGCTGATGAAGCTCGCCGAAAAGTTCGGCATCCCGCTGTTCACATTCGTCGACACGCCCGGCGCGTATCCGGGGATCGGCGCCGAGGAGCGCGGCCAGTCGGAGGCGATCGGCCGCAACCTGTACGAAATGGCAGGGCTGCGCATACCGATCGTCGTCACCGTCATCGGCGAAGGCGGCAGCGGCGGCGCACTGGCCATCGCAATCGGCGACGTCACGCTGATGCTGCAGTATTCGACGTATTCGGTGATCTCGCCCGAAGGCTGCGCGTCCATCCTGTGGAAATCTGCCGCGCAGGCGCCCGCAGCGGCGGAAACGCTGGGCATCACGTCGACGCGCCTGAAGCAGCTCGGTTTGATCGACAAGGTCGTCACTGAGCCTGCCGGTGGCGCGCATCGCGATCATTCGGCGATGATGGCGACGCTGAAGAAAGCGCTGACCGACGCGATGCGCCCGCTCACCGAGGTGCCGATCGACAAGTTGCTCGAAACGCGCGAGGACAAGCTGCTCGGCTATGGCAAGTACAAGGAGATTCCCGCAGGCTGACCTTGGCGTGCAGGTTGCGCGCGCGATCGAGCTCCACGTGCGCGACGCCACGGCGATTCTGCTCGCATTGTCCGGCGGCCGCGATTCGGTGGTGCTGCTCGACGTTCTGCGGCCGCTGTGCAATGCGCGGGGCATCGCGCTTTCGGCGGCGCACGTGCACCACGGCCTGTCGCCCCACGCCGAAGAGTGGGCGTCCTTCTGTGCGGCGCTGTGCACACGTCATTGCGTGCCGTTGCACCTGCTGCGCGTGGATGTCGGACGTGGCGCTTCCACCAGTATCGAGGCCGCGGCGCGCGACGCTCGCTACCGCGCACTCGCCGGCCTTGCATCCACGCTCGGCGTGCAGGCCGTGCTACTGGCCCAGCACGCGGACGACCAGGCGGAGACCGTGCTGCTGCAACTCGCACGTGGCGCGGGGCCTCGCGGCATCTCGGCGATGCCTGCGGCGCGCCGCGCAGCCGATGGCGTCGCGTGGCTGCGGCCGCTGCTGGACGTGCCGCGCGCGGCGATCGACGCGCATGCAGCGGCGAATGCGCTCGAATACGTCGACGACGACAGCAACACCTCGGCGCGCTTCCGGCGCAATGCGCTGCGCCAAATGGTGGTTCCCGCGCTGCGTGCAATTGCCCCGGGCTACCCGCATACGCTGGTGCGCGCCGCCGCGCTGGCCGCCGAAGCATCACTGCTCGCCGACGAGCTGGCTGCGCTCGACGCCCGCGACGCTTTCGACGGTCAGTCGCTGGCACGTGCGCCGCTGGCCGAACTCGCGCCGCACCGCGCGCGCAACCTGTTGCGCTGGTACCTGCGCGCGAATGGATGCCGCGCGCCGTCGGCAGCGCGTCTCGCGCAGATGCTGGCGCAACTCGCGCACGCGTCGCCCGATGCGCAGGTCGAGCTGCTGCATGACGGCACGGTCATCGGCGTGTACGCCGGTCGCGTACGCGTGCATGCGCCGCCGCCGCCCGCGTTCGACTGCGTGTGGCACGGCGAGCCGGCGCTCGTGCTGGCGCATGGCACGCTCGATTTCCTGGCACAGCGCGGCGCCGGCTTGCGCGCCGGCATGGTGGGCGACGCGCGCTGGAGCGTGCGCGCACGCAGCGGTGGCGAGCGCCTGACGCTCGATCGCGCACGCCCGCGCAGGATGCTGAAGGCGCTGCTGCAGGAGGCGGGGCTTCCTGCGTGGGAGCGCGATGTGCTGCCACTGCTGTTCTGCGGCGACGCGCTCGCCGCCGTGCCCGGGATCGGCGTCGACGTCGCGTTTCGCGCCGAGGCCTGCGGCATCCTCGTCAGCTGGCGCGCACACCCTCAAAACCGCGCAACGAAAACGCGCTAAAGTTGCGTCGATGACCGATCCCTGGCACCTGATCAAGTGGACGTTCGCGCTGCTGTTCGTCGCGTGCGTGCTGTTCGTGCACTTCCGCGGGCGCGTGCGCCACCGTCCGGTGAAACAACTCACCGACCACTCGACCTTCGTCGCGCCGTACAGCATGCTGATGTACGCGTTTTCGGGTGTTCCAGCCAAGCCGTATCATGACGTCGCCGCATTTCCGGAGCTTGCTCCGTTGGCCGCCAACTGGCTGGTGATCCGCGACGAGGCGATGCGCCTGTACGAAGCGGGCAAGGTGCGCGCGGCCACTGGCAAGAACGACGCGGGATTCGACTCGTTCTTCAAGTACGGCTGGAAGCGTTTCTACCTCAAGTGGTACGAGGATCCGCTGCCGTCGGCGCGCGAACTGTGTCCGCGCACGGTGGCGCTGCTGCAAGGCATCCCGACGCTGCACGGCGCGATGTTCGCGTTGCTGCCGC
>JBDTJK010000185.1:0-4806 GCA_039935875.1 Casimicrobiaceae bacterium | reverse complement strand
CAGATCGCCCATGCGCTGGTGGCCGCCGGCTGCGTCCCCGGCGACCGCGTCGCCGTGCAGACCGACAAGCACTGGCAGGTACTGGCGCTGTATTTGGCGACGCTGCGCGCGGGACTGGTCTACCTGCCGCTCAACCCTGCCTACCAGCGCGCGGAACTCGCATACTTCTTCGCCGATGCGAGCCCACGGGTCATCGTGTGCCGCGCCGAGATGCTCGGCGTCATCGCCACGCTGGCGAAGGACGCCACCGTGCTGACACTCGACGCGCACGGCGGCGAACTGCTCGACCGTGCCGCCGTGCACGACGAGGCGTTCGCCACCGTCGCGCGCGCGCCCGACGACCTTGCGGCGATCCTCTACACCAGTGGCACCACCGGGCGCTCCAAGGGCGCGATGCTGTCGCACCGCAACCTCGCGAGCAACGCGCTGGCACTGGTCGAGGCATGGCAATTCAACCGTGGCGACGTGCTGCTGCATGCGTTGCCGGTCTATCACGTGCATGGCCTGTTCGTCGCGGTGCATTGCGCGCTGCTATCTGCAGCGCGGATGCTGTGGCTCGCGCGCTTCGACGCCCACGAGGTCGCGCAGTTGCTGCCGCATGCGACGGTGATGATGGGCGTGCCGACGTTCTATACGCGGCTGTTGCGCGAACCGTCGTTCACGCGACAGGTAGCGGACGGCGTGCGTCTTTTCGTGTCGGGCTCGGCGCCCCTGCTGGCGGATACGTTCCACGAGTTCGAGGCGCGCAGCGGCCAGCGCATCCTCGAACGCTACGGACTCACCGAGACCGGCATGAACACGTCCAATCCGTACGCGGGTCCGCGCATCGCGGGCACCGTCGGTCCGCCGCTGGCCGGGATCGACGTGCGCATCGTGGACGCGGCGGGTGTCGCGTGCGTGCCCGGCACGGTCGGCGAAATCGAAGTGCGCGGCCCGAACGTGTTTCGCGGCTACTGGCAGATGCCCGAGCGCACCGAGGAGGCATTCACCGCCGACGGCTGGTTTCGCACCGGCGACCTCGGCATGTGGAGCGCCGAGGGGCACGTCGCGATTTCCGGGCGCGCAAAGGACCTCATCATCAGCGGCGGCCTCAACATCTATCCGAAGGAAATCGAAGATCGCATCGACGCCATCGCCGGCGTTCTCGAGTCCGCGGTCATCGGCATCGCTGACGCCGACTTCGGCGAGGCGGTGGTGGCGGTCGTCGTGGCGCGCGAAGGGCATGCGCTGACCGAGGCGGCGGTAATCGCCGCGCTGAAGCGCGACATCGCGCACTTCAAGGTGCCGAAGCGGGTCGTGTTCGCCGCCGACCTGCCGCGCAATGCGATGGGGAAAGTGCAGAAGAGCGCGCTGCGCGCGAGCCTCGCGACGGACACCTGCTCCTGACACACGCGGTGGCGCCGGGCCGCGCCGGTCAATCGCGGCGCAGGG
The DNA here is from genome assembly GCA_039935875.1 of Casimicrobiaceae bacterium. Taxonomy (GTDB): domain Bacteria; phylum Pseudomonadota; class Gammaproteobacteria; order Burkholderiales; family Casimicrobiaceae; genus VBCG01. The sequence goes on along the minus strand of JBDTJK010000185.1, from coordinate 3,375 downwards.
CTATGCCGCCTGCGTTTGCGTCGCGACCGGCGGCGGCGCGTTCTGGCTTGCCAGCCATCGCCGGCGCATCGGCATGATCAGCAGCTTGGCCAGCAGGCCGGCGCCGATGCTCATCAGCGCGCCGACCCACAGCACCACCACCCAGCTCCCAGTCGCCGCGTTTAGCATGCTCGCCAGCGGCACCAGCAGCGAGGCAGTTCCCTTGGCGGTGTACATGAGGCCATTGTTGGCGCCGGCAAACTTCGAACCGAACGTGTCGCCGATGACCGCCGGAAAGATGGAGAAGATTTCGCCGTAGCAGAGGAAGATCATGGGCGCGAAGATCAGGAAGCCGCCCGGGTAGCGGCCGAAATAGACCAGCCCGAGTTGGGCAATGCCGGACAGCACGAATACCATCAGCATCGTGTTTTCGCGGCCGATGTGATCGGAAATCCAGCCGGTGAGCGGTCGGGTAAAGCCGTTGGCAAGATTGTCGACGACGATGGTGATGGTCAGCAGCGGGAACGTCGCGCCGAGGATCATCATCGGGACCTTGGCGATGCCGAAGTCGTTGGCAATCGGAGCGACTTGCGCCGCCGCCATCAGCCCGCCCGCAGCCACCAGCACAAACGCGGCATACAGCCACCAGAATACCGGTGTGCGCATCATCTCGACCGGCGCATAATCGCGAAGCGTCGTCGGATTGGCGCGCGACGCCATCGAGCGGAAAGTACCCGCAAGCGGCGCACGCACGAGGAACAGCGACACCACGATCACCACTGCCCCCTGCAGCAATCCGAAGGTCAGGAACGCGCTCTGGTACCCGCTGGTATGGATCGCGTTCGAAATCGGAATGACGGTCAGCGCGGCGCCAGCGCCAAACCCGGCAGCGGTGAGCCCCGCCGCCAAACCGCGTCGATCGGGGAACCATTTCAGTGCGTTCGCCACGCATGTCCCGTAGACGCAGCCCGCACCAATACCGGCAACCACCGCCGTGAAATAGAGCATCACGAGCGACGTTGCCATCGAATTCAAAACCCATGCGAAGCCGGCCAGCACGCCGCCCACGAGCACGACCGGGCGCGGACCGAATCGGTCCATCAGCCATCCCTCGAGCGGTACCAGCCACGTTTCGGTCAGCACGAAGATCGCGAAGGCAGTCTGGATCTGCGCGGTCGACCAGCCCATCTTGTCGTGCATCGGGATGACAAACAGCGTCCACCCGTATTGCAGGTTGGCGATCATCGCCATGCAGATGATGGACAGCGTGAGCTGCGCCCATCGATTGCGATAGCCGCCCGGAACAACACTGTGTTGCACTGCGGCTGTGCTCACGCGATTTTCCTCAGATATGGTCCAGCAACGAGAGCTCTGCGATGCCGCCGAAGCCCGCGCGAAAAGCTGCCGCTGCTTCGCGCGGCGCGTCGAGCCCGATCGCCGGACGCGCCCGCCGCCGCGCTTTGCGACGGCGGAGGCGCGCCACAATTGACGAGGCGGCGATGCGAACAGCGGCGTGGCGCGTGACCCGCGGGTCGCCCTGCGCGGGCGTGCGGATCACGGCGCGCCCGCTAGAACGTGTAGGCGACTCCCACGGACACGCCTTGCGGCCTGGCTCCCGAAAAGCAGTGCGGGCCATCGTTGGTCACGGTGCCCGTCGTCGGGTCGAACGCCGCGAGTGGCGTCGAATCGTGGCAATCGGTGGTGACCCCGTGTCCGCCGGCACCGATGTCGTAGTGCGCGTCGTCGTGGTTCGCCGTCAACGCCCAATCGAGGTACACGGTCGTGTGCTTGTCGACCGCATGCCGCCACGCCAGCGCATACATGTTCGCGGAATTGTCGAAGGTCGTCTGCGAGTCAGGCGTATTGTGCACGCCCGAAAAGCCCTGCGACTTGCCCGCGTGCGCCCAGCCTGCGCTGATGCTGTCCTTGGCGGTCACGACCTGGGTCAACGCCAGCCACGTAGCATTGTTACGCGCACGCTCGTTCTGGGGTTGAAGATCGGATGGAAGGTTGCGGTAAGTGCGCTCCCACAGCGCGCTGACGGTGGTCTTCGTCGGGAACCTGTACTGGCCGCCGATCTTGAACGCGCTTTCGTTGGCAGTGTCGCGCGGGTCGAGGTCGCCGAGGTCGCTGCTGCGGTTGACGTTCTTGTGACGCTCGTAGGCGGTCGTCACGTATAGCGGTCCCATCTGGTACGCGCCGCTGACGCTGAACAGGTCACCGAAGGAACCGTCGTTGCAGGTCGGCGGAAGCGCGCCGCTGCCCGGGATGTTGCCGCCCGTGCAGTCCGGTTCGGAAGACGCAACGATGCTGCTCGTGTCGTCGCGGTTCTGTCCGGGGGAATACATCGTCTTGAACGACAAGCCGCTCCAGCTCGGCGACTCGTACCAGATTGCGTGCGAAGCACGCAAGCCGAATTCGACGCGGTTGTCGCCGCCGGTGTTGCCCAGGATGACGCGGTAGTCGCCAAGCATTCCCGAGAACGGATTGAGCCGGTCGGTCGACGTCTTGTACGGCGTCTCCGACTTGCCGATCATCACCGCACCCCATTCCTTGCCCGAGAACCCGACGAAGCTGTTGCGCGAGAACAGCGCACCATTGACGGCGTTACTGGTGTTCGATGTGGTTTCCTTGGTGCCGGGCGTCGCCGAGATGTCGATTCCGGCTTCCAGCTGCCAGACGAAATTGAGGTCAGGCATCACCGGATGCTTGCCGCGCACACCGAGTCTGGACAGGTTGCTGGCGATCGAGGGTTGCCATCCGACCTTGCCGACAGGCATGCCGCCGTTGTCGCCATAGTCGCCCTTCATGCCCTTCGTGGTGTTGTCGAACGAGACGTCGAGGTTGCCGTACAGCTGCACTTCGCCGCCACCGGGAACCAGGAACGTCGCTCCGGCGTCCGGCTTCAGCTGCAGGTACGGGACGCCGCTGGGCATGGGCTGCGCCTGCGCGTTCTTCTGCTTCTGTTGCATGTCATAGAGCTGCGTCTTCACGGCGTCGAGCTGCTTTTGCAGCAACTCCATTTGCGCCTGCAGATCGGTGGTGACGTCGGCACGCGCCGCGCCCATGCCGGCAACTGCGAGCGAGCATGCAATGACCAGGGCCTTCTTCGAGTTCACGTTGTCTCTCCTCGGAACGTTGGTATACGCACGCGAGTCTCGTCGACGCCATTGTCGCGACGGTCCGCAATTTTGATTTCCATGATCGACGTGATCTCCCGCGCCCCTCGCGGAGCGCATGACCGGACTTTTGATGAACGTCGTTCGACCTTGGTAAAAGGATGCTACGCGTGCAAACTGTCACGATCCTGAATTTCTGCTGACGTTTTGCTGACAAGAGCTGCGTGTCGCTTTGCCAGTAATATCTGCCAAGTGCAATCCTGCGCGGACCAGGTGA
>JBDTJK010000184.1:0-2571 GCA_039935875.1 Casimicrobiaceae bacterium | reverse complement strand
ATAGCTACGGGTGTTCCTATGGATCGCGCGTACCCCATGTTTCCATCAGTGTGATTCGTCCGGGTGGTGCGGCTGCATTCGATCGGACGCACGCTCGCCTTGCGCAGGCCGTGACGGTTGCGGGCGTCGGTGACAGGGCATTGTTTGACCCGGATGTGGGCGTGATCGCGGTTTTCGGTGATACCGCCATCGATGCCTTCGTTCCGCCGGGCAGCGGGACCGATGTGCAGCGGATGGCATTGGAGAAGGCGCTCATCACGGCCGTGAAGAACAAGCTCTGAGGGTGCAACGCACTGGCCGATCGACGGGGTCTACGTTGCGCGCCACGCGCGCGCGGAAAGGTGATGCTACGCAGTTGGGAGCGTGAGCGGGGGCCTGCGACCTGATCAGGTGCCGCAGTAGGTGCGATAACACGCCGTGTCTGCGGCAGGAGCCGGTTCAGTGAACCACGGCGTTGCATCCGGTGATTCGTCGTACGGATTCCTCACCGCAGCCAGCAATCGCTCGAATGGCGCGAGGTCGTCGCCGGTTGCGGCTGCCAGCGCTTCTTCGACGCGATGGTTGCGCGGGATGACGAGCGGGTTGACCTCGCGCATGCGTGACGTCCGATCGAGCGCGGCCGCTGGCGATCCGTCCGGCATCAAGCCATTCTCGCTTCTGAAGCGCGCTGTCCAGCGGGCAAGCCACGCGTCGGGCGCGTGTGGGTCAGCGAACAGCGCGCGCAGCGGCGCGTCGTTGCCGCCAGCGGCGTCGGCAAGCCGTCGCCACCCGAGCGTGAAATCCACGCGCTCGGCCTGCAGCAGTGCCAGCCAATCGCCGGCAAGCGCGGCATCCGCATCGTCGTCCGCTGATTCATGCCGGCGTAGCCCGAGCTTGGCGCGCTGGCCGCTCAGCAAATGCACGCGGTATTGTGCTGGAAACGCGGCGATGACTTCGGTAGCCATCGCAACCGACTGGTCGGCATCGTCGGACAGCAGCGGCACGAGTGCTTCGGCGAAGCGCGCCAAATTCCAGCACGCGATGTTGGGCTGGTTGCCGAATGCGTAGCGTCCCTGTTCATCGATCGAACTGAACACGGTGGCGGGGTCGTAGGCTTCGAGGAACGCGCAGGGCCCGTAGTCGATTGTCTCGCCGGAGATCGTCATGTTGTCGGTGTTCATCACGCCATGGATGAAGCCGACGTTCATCCACTGCGCGATCAGTGCCGCCTGGCGTGCAGCGACATTGCGCAACAGGCCAAGGTAGGGCTGCGGCGTGGCGGCGAGCGCCGGATCGTGGCGTGCGATCGTGTAGTCCGCCAGCTTGCGCAGGCTTTCGACATCGCCGCGCGCGGCGTGGAACTGGAACGTGCCGACGCGAATGTGGCTCGCCGCAACGCGGGTCAACACGGCACCCGGCAGTGGCCGTTCGCGGAACACCTGCTCACCGGTCGCGGTGACCGCAAGTGCGCGCGTCGTTGCAATGCCCAGTGCGTGCATTGCCTCGCTGATCAGCGCCTCGCGCAGCATCGGGCCCACGGCGGCCTTGCCGTCACCACCGCGCGCGAACGGCGTACGGCCCGAACCCTTGAACGCGATGTCGCGTCGGACTCCGTTGCGATCGACGACTTCGCCGAGGAGCAACGCACGGCCATCTCCGAGTTGTCGGGAAAAGCCGCCGAACTGGTGGCCCGCATACACCTGCGCCAGCGGCTCGGCGCCGTCGGGTACGGTGTTTCCCGCGAAGATCGCCGCCATCGCCTGCTCGTCGAGCGATGACAAGTCCAGGCCCAGCTCGTTCGCCAATGGCCGGTTGAGAAACAGCAATCGCGGTGCGCGCACGCTCGCGGGTCGTTGCGCGACATAAAAGCCGGGCAAGTCGCGCGCAAACGAGTTGTCGAAACGAAATACATCCGCCGCAGCGAGCGGTTCGAGGACAGAGGCCATTGCCAAGTTTGCCACACCGGCTCGCGGCACGTGGCGCATGGCCAAATCGCCGATGCTATTTCAGGTCACCTCGGCCGGTACTGCCGAATGCGACAGCGTATACAGGCCGCCGACTTGGCATTCGACGGCGTCGTCGCCGATTCGGTGGTGATGCTCGTCGAAGCGTAGCGGGCGACTCGTCCCAACGCGACCATCGCTATTTCAGGAATCCGCTCATGCCGGTCGTCGCAGTGCTGAGCCGGTCGTTTTCGGCATCGTCAAGGGCAAGCACGCGACGCTGTAGCGGTGTCAGCGCGGCAATCGTCTCAGGACGCAGCAGTTCCTTCTGATACTGCTGCTGCGGTTTGTCGTTGCGTGTGTAGAACGCGTGCAACGCCCGGCGACAGTGATCGGTGCGGTTGGCGGTTCCTCCGTGCCACATGTGTGCGTTCATGACGACGACGGTGCCGGCCTTGCCGGTGACGAGCGCTGCGTCCGTGACCGAACCCGGATCATTCGCAGCAGGTAGGCGGCGCCAAACATGGGAGCGCGGGATCATGCGCGTCGCGCCGTTGTCCGCGGTGAAGTCATCGAGCATCCATAGCGTGTTGCAGACCCAGTAACCACGCTCGTCGGCGATCGCACCGACGTCGGCATGCCAGGGTTG
>JBDTJK010000183.1:0-3189 GCA_039935875.1 Casimicrobiaceae bacterium | reverse complement strand
CGATGTAGCGGAAGATCAGCTCGCCTTCACGGCCTGCGTCGCAGGCGTTGATCAGCCGCGTCACGTCCTTGCGCTTGACCAGCTTCAACAGCGTCTTCAGCCGGTCCTCGCTCTTTTCGATCGGCTTCAGTGCGAAGTGCGTGGGAATCGCAGGCAGGTGCGCGAACGTCCATTTGCCGCGCTTGACTTCTTCCTCTTCCGGCATCGCGATCTCGATCAGGTGCCCGACTGCGGACGACAGCACGCGGTCATCGCTCTCGAAATAGTCGCCGTGACGCGTGAAGCCGCCCAGAGCGCGCGCGATGTCGGCGGCGACGGACGGCTTTTCGGCAATGATGAGGTCCTTACCCAATTGCGATTCCTTCATTCAGGAGGCGGCGATACTACCGAGGAAGCCGGGCGCGAGGCAACCGGCCAAAGCGGAGTCCAACGCCGCGAGCGTACACGCAGGCAGGTGGCGCGCGGCGCGAGGCACGCAAAAACGAGGGCAGTGGTAACGGCTATTGGCGTCGCTGCCAGCGTCCGCCGGGCATCGCGGCAATGTGCCCGTCGAGCTCCAGCGCCGTCAATTGCGCGGCGATCGCCTGGGCCGCCAGACCGGTGCGCTGCACCAGCCGTTCGAGATCGATCGGTGCTGCACCCATTGCGTCGAGCAACGGCGCATGAGCGGCATCGACCGCGCGCGGCGCGGGGAGTGTCGCCGCCGCGCGCACCGGCGGATCGAGACGCAGCTCCGCCAGCACGTCGTGCGCAGTCTCCACCAGCTTGGCGCCTTCGCGGATCAGCTTGTGACAGCCCTTCGACAGCGGGGAGTGGATCGAGCCTGGCACCGCCATTACCTCCCGGCCCTGCTCGCCGGCCAGCCGCGCGGTGATCAGCGAGCCCGAGGACAGGTTGGCCTCGATCACCAGCACGCCTCGCGACAACCCTGATATCAGCCGGTTGCGTCGCGGGAAGTGCCATTTGAGGGGCTGCGTTCCCGGCACGAACTCGGACAGCAGGCTGCCTTGCGCGGCGATCGCGTGCGCGAGCTTGCGGTTGATTGCCGGGTAGACGCGGTCGAGCCCCGTCCCCACCACTGCGATCGTGCCGCCGAGCTCTGCCAGCGCACCCTCGTGCGCAGCCGCGTCGATCCCTTGCGCCAGACCCGAGATCACCGTCACACCCGCACTGGCCAGCGCATGCGCGAAGGCGCGCGCATCGGCACGACCCTGCGGGGTTGCCTGCCGGCTGCCCACGATGGCCACCGCCGGCCTGTTCAGCAGCTCGCGCCGGCCGACGTGAAACAGCACAGGCGGGGCGTCGCCCAGTTCGAGCAGGCGTTGCGGATAATCGTCGTCGTCCCATGTCACCAGTGAATTTGCAGGCGATTCGAGCCACTTCAATGTCGCTTGGATGGCCTCGGCGGGGGGCGCTGCGAGCGCCGACAGCGTCGCCGGTGCGACCTCCACGCCCGGCAGGCGGCCGCGCGATGCGAGCAGCGCCTCGGGACTGCGCGCCGCACCGAGCAGCGCGACGAGCTCGCGCTGCGGCAACGCGCAATGCGCAATGGTCACCCATGCGCGCATTCGCGATTCGTCGACCCGCGCGCGGCTGGCGCCGGCGGCGGGTCCGGTGTCGACTTCCCGCGCCGGGGAATCGACACCGGTCATCGCTCGATGCCGCCGAGGCTACGGCTTGCGGAACATGTCACCCACCAGCACCGGCTCGCTGGTGTTGACGAGCAACGCGTACGATACGCGGTCGAACGTGCGGAACACGAACATAAGCCCGGTGCGCTCCTCGGGCACTTGCAGCATGTGGTCGGGCGTGAAGAACGTAGTCTGGTCGAGGAAGCGCAGGATCTGCGGTGCGGTGGTGTTGGGCCGCGGATCCTTGATCGGCGCGACCCCGTGATAGATAGCCATCACGTCGCCCAGCTCGACGCCATCGGCCGTGCCCTTGTCTATGGTGACGATGGCGCCGCGCCCGAGCTCGCTTTCGTTGCGGTACGAAGCGATGATCTGCCCGCGGATATCCTTGTCCGGCGCGTGCGGCACGTAGTTGAGCAGCGTCTCGGGCGGAACCGGTACCAGCCGGTCGCCGACCAGGATTTCCTCGACCGATTCGGTGATCGTCAGCGTGCTGACTTCATTGAAGCGGTCGACGTGGGCCGTACCGATGTAACGATTCTCGAACCCGAGCACTTCCTTCTTGTCCGCCGAATACAGCGCCTTGCCGGGGCGATAGATGAACCACGTTTCGCCGGCCTTTGGATCGAGCCCGACGGCATATACGCGATCGTTCTGGCCGCGCACCACACGCGAGCGGTCACGGCCGGCGACGATTTCGCCGGATTTCGGCAGTCCCGCGTCGCGGGTGACCAGCGCACGCGTAAGCCACGGGCCGATGTCGGTAACCGGGATCGAAGGCACGGCGCTGACGTCCAGCGACTCCACGCGCGTCGTCGGCGACAGGCGGACCGTCTGGCGGCCTACGGTCAAGCGTGGCGTGCCATTGGGGCCGAGGCGGTCGAGCACGATCACGTCGCCTGGATAGATCCAGTGCGGATTCTTGATCTGCTCGCGGTTAAGCCCCCAGATCTGCGGCCAGCGCCACGGGTCTTTCAGGAAGCGACCCGAGATGCCCCACAACGTGTCGCCTTTTTGCACCGTGTATGACGAGGGTGCGTCGTCGGCGAGCTGCAGCGGATCGTCGGCGAACGCCGCCGGCGCCAGAAGGCATGACGCGGCGAGGACCGCGGCCGCCCGCTTGAGGCATGTGCTAAAGTGTTGACGCATAAGACCTCTTCCTTGGCTAGCGGGCCTTGCAAACGTCCTAAACCGCCGCAAAATAAGGACTTAAAGGGGATTCTGCATCCGACACATGCATTTGGCAAGCTTTCCCGTCGGCCGGGCTGATGAATCGCCCCCAACCGTTGTATGCCGGTGCAAGGCCGCAATCGCGCGGCTGACTTCTTGATGCGGGCGCCGCCGCGCCCCACCCCCGAATCATGATCCTGCCCATCATCGAATATCCGGATGTGCGCCTGAAGAAAGTGGCGGCTCCCGTGCGCGCATTCACTCCCGATATCGCCCGCCTTGCGCATGACATGGCCGAGACGATGTACTGCGCGCCGGGAATCGGCCTTGCGGCCACCCAGGTGGACGTGCACAAGCGCGTGATTGTCCTCGATATTTCCGACACTCG
>JBDTJK010000182.1:0-4598 GCA_039935875.1 Casimicrobiaceae bacterium | reverse complement strand
AATTTTTGAATGTCACCCCGCCGTCCTGCTACCAATTCGTACATGGCAGACCTGTTCCAACTGCTGAAGTTCAGCCGTTCAGGTTATGACATGGCCTATGACCGTGCCCACGATCCGCGGATCCGGGATCTTTTTGGTGCCTTGGCCAGTGGTAGGGTGCTGATGCTAGCGGAATTGGAGCGCGCTGCGGCCGAACCCCGGTTCATGCCTATCCCCGGGATCAGGTTGGTAAAGGCTTCCTTGCAGCGCACATGGCTGGAAGTGCTCAATGCGCTGCAGCTGTTGGGCGACCAAAGCCTGTTGTCCGAATGTGCCCGCGCTGAGCGATACATGATCCATATCTACGATCGCTACATGGGCATCGCCGGGATCGATGCGGCCACGGCCGAGGTGTTGGGGCGCCATAAGGCGATACTGGTGGCGAATCTTGCCGACATCCAACTGGTGATGCAGACATCCGGCTCACTTGCCTGAGCGGAACTTCGGCGCGGAAGCGCGCGGGTGGAAGCGCATGATGTTGCTGCGCAGGTATTCCCGGTCCAAGTGTGTATAGATCTCCGTGGTGGTGATGCTGGCATGGCCTAGCATTTCCTGCACCGCGCGCAGGTCCGCTCCACCCTCGACCAAATGTGTGGCGAAGGAATGGCGGAAGGTGTGCGGGCTGATCTCCTTGGTAATGCCAGCCTTCAGCGCCAACGCCTTCACAAGCTTGAAGACCCACACCCGTGACAATTTTCCACCCCGTGCATTGAGAAAGACGATATCCTCGGCCTCCTTCTTCACAGGCAGATGTGTGCGTTCGGTGGAGCGATAGATGGCGATCTGCTTCAGCGCCTCCGGACTGATCGGCACCAGCCGCTCCTTATCGCCCTTGCCCACTACGCGGATGAAGCCGTCTTCCCCGTGCATCCGGCTGATCTGTAGGCCGCAGAGTTCGCTCACGCGCAGCCCGCATCCGTAAAGTGTTTCCAACATGGCCCGGTCGCGGTGCGCCGCAGGTCGGCTCATGTCGATGGCCGCCACCATGGCATCGATCTCCTCTACGCTGAGGAAGACCGGTAAATAGCGTCCGGTACGCGGGCTTTCCAGCAATTCGGTGGGATCCTCTGTGATCACTTTCTCTATCCGCAAGCTTTTGAAAAACCCCCGGACGGCACTCACCAATCGCGCTTGGCTAGAGGCCATCAGTCCCGCCTTGCCCGTCTGTGTGATGAAAGCGTGCAGGTCGTCCAACTGCAGCTTGTCCGGTGTGATGGGAGGAGACTGGTCGAGTGCGAAATCCCGCAGCTTGGCCACATCGCGTAGGTAGGCATCCACCGTGCGGTCGCTCAATGCGCGCTCCAGTTTCAGGTGCACCCTGAAGTCCGTCATGGCTTCTTTCCACTCCACGTCCCAAAGGTGCGATACCGGAACGCCCCACAGATCGATCGCAATGCGCACTTTTGCGCATCGCCATGCTCATCCGCATCATCAACGGCCCCAATCTCGACATGCTCGGTACGCGAGAGCCGGACATCTACGGCCCACGCACTTTCGCCGACTACCTCCTTGAACTGCGCGTGGTCTTCACCGGCGTGGACCTGAGCGTCTTCCAAAGCAACATCGAAGGCGAATTGATCGATGCGCTGCGCGATGCCAACGACAGCTGCGACGGCGTAGTGCTGAACGCTGCGGGCTATACCCACACCAGCGTGGCGCTGCGCGATACCATCGCCTGGTTGAAGGTACCCGTGGTGGAGGTGCACATCAGTAATATCCATGGGCGCGAGGAATTCCGCCAGACCTCGATCACTGCGGCCAAGTGTGTGGGCTGCATCACTGGCTTCGGCCTGGACGGCTATCGGATGGCCATCGATCACCTTCTACGGCGCGGCGGCTGATCGAATTGCTTCGGATCGAGGTCGCTGAACTTCCGCCAACCGAGTATGTAGCGATCATAGGCGATGCTGCGGTTATACATCCCCGTGAGGTCCACGTTCACGTCCAGCAGCGCTAAGCGTTTCCGTTCGCGGATCAACCGCGGCAGCCAGCGCAAGAAGTGCCGATGCGCGCGCGCCACCTCCCACGTGTGCTCGGAATGGCCTTCCAGCATGAATTTGAACGCAGCGAAGAAGTCCAAGGACAAGCGGTGGAAGATGCGGAAATAGATCCAGCGGGAGCGCAGGTTCTTCGTAAGCACCGCGAGGCTGTTGCGGAAATTGAGATAGGTCTTGCGCGGGTTGCCATAGCCCAAGGCACCCCCACCAACATGGTACACCGCCACGTCGCTGGTGTATCCGATGCGCCAGCCCGTGCGTCGCAAACGCCAACAGAGGTCGATCTCCTCCATGTGGGCGAACAGCGAGGCATCGAAGCCGCCCACAGCATGGAAGGCCTTTGCGCGGATCATCAGGCAGGCGCCGGTTGCCCAGAATACATCGCGATCGTTGTCGTACTGGCCTTGGTCCACCTCGGTAAGTTCGAAGATGCGTCCTCGACAGAAGGGGTAGCCGTTGCGATCGATGAAGCCTCCGGCAGCGCCAGCATGTTCAAAGCGCTCTTTTGCGCCTTGGGCCAGCATCTTCGGTTGGCAGGCGGCCATGTTCGGTCGGGCCTCCAAATGGTCGCGAAGCCCTTTGGCCCAGCCGGGTGTCACTTCCACGTCGGAGTTCAACAATACGTAATAGGTGGTATCGAGCTGGGCCAATGCCGCGTTGTACCCACCTGCGAAACCGATATTCTCCGGCAGCGCGATCACCTCCACGCCTGGAAGGTTCGCGCGCACCCAAGCCAGCGAGCCGTCGGTGCTGCCGTTATCCGCTAGGATCACCCGCGCATCCTCCTTCGTCATCGCCCATACGCCGGGCAGGAAACGCTCCAGCCAATGTTGGCCGTTCCAGTTCAGTATGATGACGGCCGTATCCATGTCCCCCGTGGAAGGGCGGTAAAAATGGGGAACAACAGCTTGACCGCGTCCCGCGATCACATCGTTTCGGAACTTTCTCCGTCAGTGTGGGCTGTCGTAGTTGTTCTGCACCTCCTGCCGCTGCTGACCGCCGTCCGCTGTTCCGGGCGCGATCTGGTCCAGCCAGTTCGGGTTGTTCAGCTCACTGGGCATGTCCGAGGTAAGCAGCGTCCAGCACGTGGTGGAGCGTTCCTGCTGGATGAAGACGAAGCGGCGATCGCTGTACTTCCCCGCGCGGTAGTAGTGCCAGATCATGTAAGGCGTCACGCCTACTTCATTCGCCCGGTTCACCACCGTGTTGGGCGCGCCATAGCGCAGGAACACATACCCTTGGTCGCTCTGGTAGCCGCGCATGTTCCGGCAGCCGAATTGCTTGTTCACGTACACCACCGTCTGGAGGTATTTCTTCCAAGCGCCCTCGGGATCCTGCGGCGACCGGTTATACCAGAAGGTGTAGAGGTACTGGCGCATCAGCTCCGGCTTCGGATCCTTGCCTTGATCGTCGATGATCTTGCGTTCCATCTCGTCGGCGATGGGACGTAAGCAGTTGAGGTCCTCTGTCAACGTGTCCACATTGGTGATGGCATCGGTGAAGTTCGGCACCAGCTCGCCCGGCTTCAAGGCGCTGATGTCATAGGTGATCGCGTTGTACCGCTGGAAGAACTGCTCCTGCCGCGCCACCAAGGAATCTTTGCGGTCGCGCAACTCCAGTGCAAGCAGGTAATTGCCGGAAGGCAGTTTGTCGATCCCGAATTCCAGACCGATCGGCACCACGGTGTCCGCCTTCATCCGCTGAACATGCCGGAAGGCGCCCGCCACATTCTTCGTTTCGAAATCCTCGATCTCGGAGATGGCGATGAAAGCTCCATCCTTGCCGAATTTATCCAACGTTCCGTAGGCCTCCGCATAGAAGCCCAGCTTGTGTGTCTCCGGAGGGAAGTAGGTGCCAGGGAAAGGGACATCCGTGGTTTCATCGCCCTCCTTGGAGGAAATGACGAATTCAATGTCCGAGATCGATACCCCGGCAGGCCGCGCTGGTACCACTAGGGGGGTGTTCACATAGGTCTTCGTGGTATCGCCGCTGTTCACATCATTCAGCTCGATCGTGAGCGAGTACGCGCCCGGCTGTAGCAGGAAGCGTTCTTGGTGGATGAAGTCCCCATCCAAGGTGTCCGCGCGCTCCGGGGAGAGGATAAGTGTCTTCCGGAAGTCGATGATCTTGTCATCTTGCTCGATCAAGGTCAACGCCTGTACCCGGGCTTGGCGGAAGCCGCGCTCATCGGTATTCCATGTGGCGGTGTTGCCCATCACGGTGATGTTCACATCCACGCGCTCGCCCTTGTCCGGCACATGGAAACGCTTGGTCTCCACAATGCCGTTCAGCCGCGACTGACCGAGGAGCGCTGCGGGGGCCAAGAGCGCGGCGAGGAGAAAGGGGTAGCACTTGCTCATGCTTCAAAGTTAACAGCGCCCCCGGAGGTGGCCGTTACCGTTGCTGGACCCGGCACCGCCGTTGATGCATGGATGTGCGGTCCGGGACAACCGGTCTTGCGCCGATCTACCGCTGCTCAGCTAGGAAAGCTGCGCGATATTTCCCTTGCAGACCGGCGATCCGAGCTTCCCGCTCTTCGCACCAGAGCTTCACGGCAACCGT
>JBDTJK010000181.1:0-8098 GCA_039935875.1 Casimicrobiaceae bacterium | reverse complement strand
TATCGTACGCGAATGTACGCTAAAGCGGTCGCGCAGCGCGCGCGCGCGATATTGTACCGCAGAATTTCTCCCGGTCGATGCCCGTGCGCTGCCGCGCAGACTCCGGCGCGGGCCGCTAACAGGTTTTCGGTCCTGATGGGTTCAGTGGGGAGCGCGCCGTCTCGAGGCGACAACAAGGGCGGCGCCATCGCCCACCCATCGAAGGCGACAGAGGACGGCGAGGCCAAGTCCAGCGATGACCCACCCGCGACCCAAACCGAGCACAGCCGTCCCTGACCTCCCACGGCCCATTGCACAGACTCGCCATTGGGCACGCGTGCAGGCTGCAAGTTCACTACACATCCGAAACTTCCTTCATGAAGATCGAGGCTCAAGTCCCGCAAGACGTACTCGCCGAACTGAAACCGGAGCCGTCGTTCAACGCCTCCAAGATGGACGTAGAAATCATGGACGGGATCGTGACCTTGGCGGACGGTTTAACGCTGTATCGAGCCAGCTAGGTGCGCTATCGCACAGACGATTTCCAGCGATGCCGCTAACTTCATCTCCTCAGACCGACTCAGACCGATTCCGGCGAACCGCGGCATGTGCGAGTGGCCGGTCAGCAAACCCTTGAAGTGCGTGAACGACCTGAATAAGTTACCTGCGATGCGTCGCATGCACAGCGCCCGGCGCCACGCGCGCGGCCGCCTGACCTTGTCGTTCGATAGCGGTCATTGCGCTCGGTGACGATGTGGCGCGCCCTGCTTCCACCTTGACTTTCAATCCCGAGTTCGATGGCTTCCTCACGGCGACGATCGGTGGGGACAGCAACAACGGCATGCAGCTCAGCGTCCTGTCGGCATTGGCACGCTTGGGTGTCGATCCCTGGCAGGAAGCGGCCGACCTGTCGCGCTTGCCCAGTGACGCAGCGACTCGCAAACTGACGTCGTTGATTGCCGCATTGCCCAGCGGGCCATCCATGCGCCCGGATGCAGGGGCGATCGCCGCTCGTTTGATCCCGCTGTTGCCACGACGAGCCGTGTCCGATGTCCAGGCGCGCGCAAGGTTGTCCGACGCCGATGCGGCGGGCCACTCCGCGCGCGTCAAGTCGGTAATGATCTACGTGATCTGGATTGGCGTGATGCTGGTGTCTCAGTGGTTCGCGGCAAATCCCCCGCCAGCAGCGCAGAGTGACAAGGCTTCCACGCCGGCTTCTGCGCCGGTCAGCAGTGCGGCTTCTTCGCCAACGCCCCCGCAGAACTCCAGCCAGTGACGGTCATAGGCTCGGTGGCTGGCGAAGGGTGAACGACGAAGCGATGCAGCACGATGCCCGCGACCCAATCGTGCAACAGGTCCCGGTGAATGTGCTTCGCGCGCCGAATGTAACAAACAATTTCGTGCATTCGCTATGTGTCATAGCGCACCGACGCGTAACTTGGCACGCGCTACGGTGTGTTCAAGCGTGGCGCATTTACACCTATGCGCGACGCCCCGGCCGAGCACTTGCGACAGAGATACTTTGCTGCAAACCGATGACGAATTCACGATGCACGACGATCTATCCGGAATCGGCGCGGGCGCGACGATGCGGCATTGAACCGACGCCCGCAGCTGGCGCCTATCCCAACTGAAGGAATCCCAGATGACAGAACGCAACGCGGTGATCGCGGTATTTGCGGATCATCAAAGCGCAGAAAGCGCTGTGAAGAAACTGGCCGATGCCGGCATCGACATGAAGCACCTGAGCGTCGTCGGCAAGGGCTACCACACCGACGAGAAGGTTGTGGGCTTTTACAACACCGGCGATCGCGTCAAATTCTGGGGAAAGCGCGGCGCTTTCTGGGGAGGGCTCTGGGGTTGGCTCTTCGGTGGCGTGTTCATGTTCATTCCCGTCGTCGGACATGTCGTCGTGCTTGGATACCTGGCCACGATGGTCATCTCGGCGGTCGAAGGCGCAGCCGTCATCGGCGGCCTGAGCGCCCTGGGCGCGGCGCTCTACAGCAGCGGCATTCCGAAGGACAGCGTGGTCGCCTACGAGACTGCGATAAAGGCTGACCAGTTTCTGGTCACGGCGCACGGGCCCGCCGACGAGATGGCGCACGCCAAGCAAATCCTCGACACGCTGAATCCTGCGCGTGTCGACCTTCATAAAAGTGCACTCGTCGTGGAATGAGCGGTGCAGGCCACCCGAAGACGACGCGAGCCACATCACCGTGTCGACCTGAAGCACGACGGTCTTTGAAAATCGCAGTTCGGTGGCCCAAGGGCCGCCGCCGCGCCGATAACCTGTGAGGAGCAGAGCATGCCACTTCATCAACGAGACGACATCCGGGCCAGCCTGGATGCCGACATCTACGGCACTGAGACAGCCGACGTTTCGGTACCGAAGTTTCGCTTGGGTGACCACGAGCTGCGACCGGACGTAGCGCACGCGCTGGTCCGTGACGAGCTCTTCAGCGACGGCAACGCGCGACAGAACCTGGCCACCTTCTGCCAGACCTGGCTCGACACCGACGTTCACCAGCTGATGGACCTCTCCATCGACAAGAACATGATCGACAAGGATGAATATCCCGCCACTGCGGAACTGGAAAGCCGGTGCGTGCATATTCTGGCCGACCTCTGGCACTCGCCCACGGCGGCACACACGATCGGTTGCTCGACGACCGGATCGAGCGAAGCCTGCATGCTGGGTGGCCTCGCGCTGAAGTGGAAATGGCGCGAGCGCATGGCCGCGGCGGGCAAGCCCGCCGCCAAGCCGAATCTCGTCACCGGTCCGGTGCAGGTCTGCTGGCACAAGTTCGCACGCTATTTCGATGTGGAGTTGCGCGAGATTCCGCTCGAGCGCGGCCGGCTCGGCATGACGCCGGAGGAGGTGATGAAGCGCGTCGACGAGAACACCATCGGCGTGATGCCGACGTTCGGCGTCACCTTCACGTGCCAATACGAGCCCGTGGCTGAAGTCGCAGCGGCGTTGGACCGCCTGGCGCTGGACAAGCGTCTCGATATACCGATGCACGTGGACGCCGCTTCCGGAGGGTTCACCGCGCCGTTCGTGGAGCCGGGACTGATCTGGGACTTTCGCTTGCCGCGCGTGCGGTCCATCAATGCATCGGGACACAAATTCGGGTTGGCCCCGCTGGGCGTGGGCTGGGTCGTATGGCGCGACCGCACCGACTTGCCCGAGGATCTCATCTTCTATGTGAATTACCTGGGGGGCAACATGCCCACCTTCGCGTTGAACTTTTCGCGTCCGGGTGGCCAGATCATTTCCCAGTACTACCTCTTTCTTCGCCTCGGCCGCGATGGATACAAGCGCATCCAGCAGAACGGTTACGACCAGGCACAGCTCATCGGTCGCGAGATCTGCAAGCTGGGACCGTTCGAGCTGGCTTTCGATGGCGACAGCAAGAAGGGTATTCCTGCGGTCTCCTGGATGATCAGGAAGGGCGGAGATCCGGGCTATTCGCTGTTCGATCTTTCCGACCGGCTGCGCGTTCACGGCTGGCAAGTCGCGGCGTATACGATGCCCGCCAACATCACCGACGTCGTCGTCATGCGTGTGCTGGTCCGGCACGGATTCAGCCGTGACATGGCGGACCAGTTCCTGAACGACGTCCGGCGCTCGATCGAGCATCTGCATCAGCATCCTCCCGGAGTACCTCAGGACGCGTCGGGCGGCACCACGTTTACGCACCATGCCGTGCCGAAGGCGCAGCTGCCGGCGTCGCCACCAACGCAGACGCGAGTCGCGAAGGAATCCACCCCATCGACGCAACACGCTGAACCGAAGGAAACGCTGCCGGTTTGAGTGGACGCGCGAGGCGGCCGGGACTTCATTCGCCGGTCGCCTCATGCTTAACTACAGAGGATTTCATGGCTCTCGCAAAGGATGGGAAGTATCTAAGCGTCACGGCGATCGGTCTGATGACGGCCGCCGCCGTGGTCACCAGCCTTCGCGGGCTGCCGATGCTCGCGAAGGAAGAGATGACGATGTTCGCGTATCTCGCGTTCACCGTCATTTTCTACCTCGTTCCGGCGTCACTCGTGTCGGCGGAACTTGGTGGTGCCTACGCGGACAAGAAGGGTGGCATTTACACCTGGGTCTCTGAAGCGTTCGGCGTGCGTTGGGGCTTCCTGGCCATATGGCTGCAGTGGATCCAGAACGTTGTCTGGTTTCCCGTGGGCCTCACCTTCGGCGCGGTGGCATTGGCGTACACGTTCGGCCGCCCGGATCTGGCGAAAAGTGGATTCTTTGTCGGGTCCTTTTGCATCGTCGTCTACTGGCTCGCGACCGTCGTCGTTCTCCAAGGCGTGGAGTTCTTCGCCAGGTTCGCCAAGTGGACGTTTATCTTCGGTACGATCGTTCCCGGTCTCTTCCTGGTGGGGCTGCTCGCGTACTGGATTTTTTCCGGCCACCCGATCGGCTGGGAGCACCTGACCAGTCCCGCATTGTCGGACGCCGGCCATGCGCGATTCTGGCCGGTGATAAGCGGGTTCGGCACGGTTGCGTTCCTCGCAGGAATCGTCCTGCTGTTCGCCGGCGTGGAAGTGCAGGCCGTGCACATCGTGGAAATGCGCAAACCAAGCCGCGGGTATCCGCTCGCTATCGGGCTGGGCGCGACGCTCGCCCTGGCGATCTACGTTCTGGGAGCCGCACCGATCGCTGCGATCCTGCCGAACGACAAGATATCGCTGCAATCCGCTGTCTTCGACACCTTCAGTGCCGTCATCACCGATATATGGCATCTGGGGTGGTTGACGACGTTGCTGTCGCTGCTGGTGGGCATCGGCGCGATCAGCGGCATCTTCGCCTGGCTGGGCAGCCCATCCAAGGGATTGCTCGCGACGTCTACCGATGGCGAATTGCCCCCGGTGATGCAGGCGACCAACCGCCATGGCATGCCCACGCACATCCTCATCGGGCAGGGTCTGGTGGTGACGCTGATGTCGTCGCTCTATTTCGTGATGACCAATGTCTCGGTCGTCTTCTTCCTGCTGTCGGCGATGACAGTTGCCCTTTACCTGATCGCGTACATGTTCATGTATGCAGCGGCCATCAGACTGCGTTACGCGGCATCGAAGCTTGCGCGGCCTTTCAGCGTACCCGGCGGCATGGCGGGAATGTGGCTGGTTGCGGGCGTGGGCTTCGTGGGCGTGCTCTTCAGCTTCCTGGTGGCGTTTTTCCCGCCTGACCAGTTGCCTGTGGGATCGCCGACCCTCTATGTGTCCCTCGTCGTCATCGGCACCGTGGTGTTCTGCGGCATGCCGCTGATCATTCACCAGATGCGTAAACCGGAATGGGTGACGAAAGGGTCGCCGGCAGCCGGCGCGGCTATCCAGGCCTCCTCGCGGCGCGGCGGCGCCACGGTGGCACCCGGTAACACGGCACCGGTTCATGCCGCCAAGTAGATCGCCGCAATAACGTGGCTACGAGTACGCATGGAACGCGAGTTTTTTGACTCAATCAGGAGGACGAATCATGTTGCGCAGCGTGAAGGATCTAAAAGGTTATGCCATTCGGGCGACCGACGGCGACATCGGGCACGTCGTCGATTTCTATTTCGACGATGCTCGCTGGGTTGTCCGCTATCTCCTGGTCAATACCGGAGCGTGGCTGTCGGGTCGCGACGTGCTGATTTCCCCCATCGCAATTGGCCGACCGAACTGGGCGGAGAAGGTGCTGCCGGTTTCCATCACCAAGGCGCAGGTGGAAAGGAGTCCCCCCATCGATACCGCCAAGCCCGTCTCGCGACAGCACGAAATACGCTATCTGGGCTATTACGGGTATCCGTACTACTGGGGGGGCGCAGGACTCTGGGGTGAAGGACTCTTCCCGAGCGCAATGATGGTGCCGGGATACGTTGCCGGCTCCTTCGCGGTACCGCATACCCCACTGTCAGAAGCCGAGAAATCCCTGGCACGCACCGAGGAGGCACAACACCGGAGCGACGATCCCCACCTGCGCGATTGCGCGACCGTGATGGAGTACCACGTGGGGGCAACCGATGGCGACATCGGTCACATCGAAGGCCTGCTGGTCGACGACGAGACGTGGTCCATCCGCTACATCATCGTCAATACGAGCAACTGGTGGATGGGACACAAGGTTCTCATCGCGCCACAGTGGATCAAGAACGTGAGCTGGCACGACGCGTCGGTGTTCGTCAACCTGACGCAACAGGAAGTGAAAGACGCCCCGCCCTACGACTCGACGGTGGAGCTGGACCGAACACGCGAAGTCAGCCTCCACAAACATTACGGTCGTCCGGGCTATTGGGCAGCCGAGGAGAAAGACGACACCAAACGGGTTGACCGTTGAATGCGCGCCAGCGGAAGCCGTCTCGCCCGCGGTTTCGACGCCATTCAGTCCGGCTTTGATCAATGCACCAGGGGTTACGTATGAAACCTTCTGCTACTGCGGCAATTGCAGTCTTCTCGATCGTCGCACTGCTGCAATTGCTTCGCGTGTTTTTTGGGTGGGAAGTTACCGTGGATGGCTTCTTCATTCCGCTTTGGGCAAGCGTCATCGCCTGCGCCACTGCCGCTGCACTTGCATTCATGCTTTGGCGGGAAGCGCACACATGAGCGCTCTCGTTTCGTAGCAGCAACGCTCGCCTTCCATCAAAACGCAAGAAGGATTCAACGTCATGAAGCCCAAGAACAACAAGAAGGCTGTGAAGCGCTCGGCCATTGTCGCTTGGCTGGCAGCGTTCCTGTGCCTTGGCTGTTCTGCAACGCTCCTCGCTGCACCGCGAGATCATTGCTGATTGCGGAAAGCGATATCGAACCCGTTGACTTCCCTGGGTTAACACGACAACCGTCGCTTCAGAGAAGTTGCGGGTGTAGGGATACGGCCCTCACCGCCGCGAGCAGCCAACCCCCACGTGGAAGACCGCATCCTGACGGATAGTTTTCTTCCATTTCGACCCAATTCCCACCTTCCGCGGAAAAGCTGTCTCGCGTCGGAAATATTCCAAGGTTAAGACCGCTTCGCCAACGTAACCAGAAGATCGAGTCCGCGCAAAGCCAGGTCCATCTCCGCGTGCGAGATTTCGAGCGATGGCGCGAGCGTAATAACGTTCTTGAAATAGCCGCCGATGTCGAGAACAATTCCGAAAGTGTCGCCGCCGAGATCGAGGTTGCCGTCCAGACCGATTTGGAACATCTGATCGGCAAGTTCGCGGCTCGGCGTCTTGCCGTCAGACGCACACATTTCCATGCGTAACGCGAGGCCCAGGCCGTCGACGTCGCCCACTTCCGGATGATTGCGCTTGATGGCTTTCAGTCCGTCAAGAAAATACTCGCCTTTCGCCATTACCTTCGCTTCGAAATCCTCTTCCGCGAAGGCTCGCATCACGGCAAGGCCGGTCGCAGTGCCGAGCGTATTCGACGCGAAGGTCGAATGTGTCGAGCCGGGACCAAAGACCTGGGGATTTATCAATTCCTCCCGCGCCCAGATACCGGAAATGGGATTCAAACCGTTGGTCAGTGCCTTGCCGAAAACGATGATGTCAGGCTGCGTGTCGAAGTGCTCCATCGCCCACATCTTCCCGGTGCGGTAGAAACCCATCTGGATCTCGTCGTCGACAAGCAGAATCCCGCGCGCCCGGCAGATCGCACCCAGACGCCGGAAATACCCTTTGGGCGGGATGTTGTAACCACCGGTGCCCTGGACGGCCTCCACGAAAAACGCGCCAAACTCGGAGTGCCCCGTCTTGGTGTTCCAGGCACCCGTGTATTCATGTGCAAACAGCCGGTCGAATTCATCGATGCAGGCATCTTCGGTGCGCTGCGCGTCGCCGTCGAAACCTGCGCGAAACGTATAGGGGAAGGGCAGAAACTCGGCGCGGTCGGCGAATTCGCCGAACGCTTCCCGATAGCGATATGACGACGTCAGTGCCGAGGCCGCAAGCGTTCGTCCGTGATATCCACCCTGGAACGCCAGCATATGCTGTCGCTTGGTTACCATGCGCACCAGCTTGATCGCGTCTTCGATTGCCTGCGAACCGCCTACGTTGAAATGCACACGTCCCTTCATCCCGAATCCACGCACGACGCTTTCGCAAATCTGCTCTGCCAGTTCGATTTTTTCGCGATGCAGGTACTGGCATGC
>JBDTJK010000180.1:0-2665 GCA_039935875.1 Casimicrobiaceae bacterium | reverse complement strand
TCAAGAGCCGTATCGCCGGCGAAGTAAAGAATTTCAATCCCAACGACTACCTTGGTGTCGGGGAAAAACCGCGGAGGTTGTCGCGTGGGACTCAGCTTGCATTTGCCGCGACTCAGTCTGCTCTGCGCGACTCGAGAATTGACTTGCTCTCGCTGGCGGGTAGGGCGCGCGGGCCGCTGCCGATAATTCTGGGAGTCGGCACGAGCGCCATGGATGTTTTGCAGACGGGTTTTGAGGCCCTCCGCAACCGAGGGCCAGCATCGATCAAACCGTTTGCGGTAGGAGCCTGCGCACCTCAGGCGGCGGCGAGTTTTATCGGGCGGAAACTCGGCGTGGAGACGAGGACAACCACCATATCTTCCACCTGTGTTTCAGGACTGGACGCAATTGGGACGGCAACTGCCTTGATTCGAAGCGGCGAATCAGAGATTGCGATCGCGGGTGGCGCAGATGCCCCCGTTACGCCGTTGGCAATGGCTAGCTTTATGACGGCGGGCCTAAGCTCGTGTCGAAATGGCGACCCAGAGCGGGCGAGTCGGCCGTTCGATAGAGATCGAGATTCCGGAGTGATATCGGAAGGAGCCGGCGTCTTGATCTTGGAAAATCTCGTTCATTGCCTTGCCCGAGGTGCTGAACCTTATTGCGAGATAACAGGATACGCGCTGCAGATGGACTCGGATCCGGACATGCCGGGTTCAGGTTTGGAATTCACGATGCTTTCGGCGTTGGCCAATGCAAATTGCACACCCCATGACATCGATTACGTCTGTGCCTACGGACCTGGCCATCCGGTCTTTGACAGGATTGAGCTTGATGTCATTAAACGAGTTTTTTCGCCGAGGGCTGCTGCCGTGCCGATAACTTCGATCAAGGGAGTCACTGGCAACCCGTTAGCCGCTGCCGGTCCGTTGCAAACTATCGCCTCGGCATTGTCGCTGACGTACAATCTCATTCCGCCCACCGCGAACTGTGAGAATCCGGACATCGGATGCGTGGCAGACATTGTTCGAGGCGAAGCGCGTCGCGCCAAGATTAACCGCGTGCTCGTGAATGTGAGAGGGTTGGGCGGGGGCAATAGTACCCTGGTCGTGGAACGCGTGCTGAAATGAACGGCAATACGGCGCCATTTTGGTTGGCGCTCCTGATCCAGCTCGGCCTTGGATTCGCAGTCTGCCGCGCGAATTGGAAAAGCAGAGGAAATCAAAGCTTCCTCATCGTTTGCATTTTCA
This sequence comes from Casimicrobiaceae bacterium, assembly GCA_039935875.1. GTDB lineage: Bacteria > Pseudomonadota > Gammaproteobacteria > Burkholderiales > Casimicrobiaceae > VBCG01. The sequence goes on along the minus strand of JBDTJK010000180.1, from coordinate 1,436 downwards.
TCTCTGCTTGGCTGCTCTCACTCCATCTGGCTTTTGGAGCGAGCAACGCTCAAATAGCAGAGTTTTGGATCCGGTCGGCTTCGATGTCGGGCCTGCTTATCGTCTTCGGGTTTAATGTGCTGAGGCTGGCCATAATCTATCGAGATAGTGGTTGGGATAAGATAGTGCGCCGATCCTATCTGCTCGGTATTCCCACGGTTGTTTTCGGTGTGCTCTGCTGGACGAATCTTTTTCTCCGTTCCGCCAGCTTGAAACTCGAGCCTGGTCAGGAGGGATTGGTTCCAGAAGCCGTTTACGGACCCATCTTTCCTTACTACGTGGCTTACGCTGCTCTGGCGGTCGGTGCGGTGATTATTCTTTCGATCGCCGGCATGCGGAAGAATGTGGGGATCAGAAAAGTTGAGTTACAATTTATCTTCACAGGCGCGGCAGTGCTCGCCGTCCTCGTCCTTGCCAAGTTTTTCCTCGAGCAGATTTTCCCGCCTTTTAGGCAGCGCGCGGCGAGCGAACTCGTCGCGACGTGTCGTGTCGTAGCCTTTACCCTCATTGTGGCCTACGGAATCGCCACGCGGAAGATCATGGACGTAGGGTTTTTCCTTAGGCGTCTCATGGGGTATGTGGTCTTGATCGCATACCTGATCGCCCTCTACCTCCTGATCTGGTGGCTTGTTTCCTCTGTCTTTGCGCCGGTCTTGGGAGGTGGCAGTCGCGCCTTAGCACACCTCGCCGCCGCTATCGTCATTGCGTTCGCGATGGCCCCGGCGCGGGGCCTTTCACAGACTCTAGCACAGAGGCTCTTTGTGGGTACTGGGCGGCTCGACTTCCACAAAACCATGAACCAAGCTGCCGCGATTTTAAGCTCGGTTACAACCTTGGCTGATCTTCTTGATCGATTTGGGCTGACGATTGTACAAGCGATCGATACGGAGCGCCTTTTCATTCTTCTGTCCGAGCCGCAATTTTACGCGCAGCACTACCCTGTGGTGCAGGCGCCGACAGACAGGGACGCACGCAGCAACCGCGTCGAGTTGCATCAGGATCAGACGATCATCGCTTACCTGAGCAAGACGCAGGAGCCGATCATCTTGGACGAGCTGCACCGGGTGCGCTCGACGCCGGAACTGGAGCGCGTGCAGCGGCAGATGCAATCGCTCGAGGTGAACGTAGCCATGGGAATTTTTTCGCGCGAACATCTCGCCGGCGTGATGCTCCTCGGCCCGCGCCGATCGGGGCGAATTTATGGCTTGGTCGAACAGAATGCCTTGCGCGTGCTCTGCGGCCAGCTCGCGGTGGCGATCGAGAATGCGCAGCTCTTCACTGAGGTGCAGAACGCGAAGATCTACAACGAAACCTTGCTCCAAAATCTGACCTCGGGCGTGATTGCCGCCGATCGCAATGAAGCGATTACGGTTTTTAATCACGAGATCGAAGAGATC
>JBDTJK010000179.1:0-6724 GCA_039935875.1 Casimicrobiaceae bacterium | reverse complement strand
GCCTGCGCATGTCGACGACATCGCGCGCCAGCGTGGCCGCGTCGTGCGGTTGCTGCAGCACGGCGATGCGCGCCTCCTCGAAGCGTGCGCATAGTTGCGCATCGCCGGCCGCGGCGCGCGCGCGGGTCAGTGCCTGGTGTTCCCATGTCCACGCACTCTGCTGCTGGTAACGAACGAATGCTTGCAGCGATGAACAGAACAGACCCGCAGCACCATCCGGGCGCAGGCGCAGATCGGTCGCGTACAGTTCGCCGGCGGAGGTGATGCTGGACAGCCAGGTGTTGATGCGCTGCGCGAGCCGCGCGTATTGCGCTGGCGCGGCATCGTCGCCCGCGCCGTCGTAGATGAACACGAGGTCAAGGTCGGACGCATAACCCAGCTCCTTGCCGCCCAGCTTGCCGTAGGCGATGATCGCAAACACCGGATCGTGCGCGGCGTCTGCCGCGACGTACCGCCAGCATGTGCGCAGCGTTGCATCGAGCACGGTATCGGCCAGTGCGGACAGGTGGTCGGCGAGCCGTTCGATCGATAGCGCCCCGGCGAGGTCCTGCGCCAGCAGCCGGAATGTCTGCGCGTGCTTGAAATGGCGCAGCGCGTCCATCTGCGCTTCCGCGTCGCCGGCATGCACGTCGATGGCTGTCGCGAGCTCGTTGCGCCACGCGCCCCAATCGGGTTCGGCCAGCAGCGTGCCGGCGTCCAGCAGTTCGTCGAGCAGCAAAGGATGCCGCGACAGGTAGTCCGCGGCCCACGTGGACGCGCCGAACAGGTGTGCGATCCGCGGCAGCAGCGGTGGGTGCTCGATCAGCAGCGCGAGATACGCACTGCGCCGGCTGACGGCATCGAGCAGCGCGATCAGCCGGATCAGCGTCAGTTGCGCGCCTGCATTGCCGGGATTTTCCGCTGCCGCACACATGAGACGCGGCAACAGCACGTCGAAGCGCTGCCGCGAAGTCGCCGGCAGCGACGTGTATCGATGCGAATTGCGCGCCATCGTCAGCATTGCCACCAGCGCGTCCGGATCCTCGAATCCCGCATCGGCGAGCAACGCGTGATGGGCATCCGCCTGCGGTGCATCCCAGACGCCGGCATACATCGACGCAGCGTCGGTTTCGGTATCGCTGGCGCCGAATACCGATGCAAACCAGACATCGACATTGGCGCGATGGCGATCGAGCTCCGCGCGCCAGCCGGACACGGTCGCGTAACCGCAGGCGCCGGCGATCGCGTCGATCTCGCCCGGCTCGGATGGCAGGCGCTGCGTCTGGCGGTCGTCGCGGTACTGCAGGCGGTGCTCGAGCATGCGCAGGAACGCGTAGGCCTGGCCGAGCTCGCGTACCGCGCCCGCCGGCATCAGCGCGCGCGCCTCGATCGCGGCGAGGGCGGCCACGGTGCTGTGCAGCTGCAGCGCAGGTTCGCGGCCGCCGCGCACGAGCTGCAACGCCTGCACGGTGAATTCGATCTCGCGGATGCCGCCGGGTCCGAGCTTGATGTCGTCGCCGTGGCTCGCACGCATTGCCTGCTCGCGGATCTGCCGATGCACGTCGCGCAAGCCGTCGTATGCGTCGTAATCGAGGTATTTGCGGTAGACGAACGGCGCGATCAGCGCGGCGAGCTCGTCGCGGCGGTCGCCGGTCAGCACGCGCGCCTTCAGCCACGCATAGCGCTCCCACGTGCGACCCTGTGCAACGAGATATTGCTCGAGCGCGACGAAAGGGATCGTCAGCGGGCCGCTTTCGCCGTAGGGACGCAGTCGCATGTCGACGCGAAACACGAAACCGTCCGCGGTGATGTCACTGAGTGCCGCGATCACGCGCCGCCCGAGCCGGTCGAAGAACTCGCGGTTGGCAATCGGGCGCACACCGTCGGTTTCTCCCTCGTCTGGATAGACGAACACGAGATCGATATCCGACGACACATTGAGTTCACCGCCACCCAGCTTGCCCAGTGCCAGCACGTGCAGGCACTGCACGGCACCGCTGCCGGCCGCGCGCGGCTCGCCAAAGGTGGCGGCCAGGTCACGGTGATGCAACCGGACCGCAGCGTCGAGGGCACCATCGGCGAGTGACGTGATCGCCGTGAAGACCTCTGCCAGTGGTGCAAGGCCACCCAGGTCGCGCGCCAGCGTGTGCAGCATCACGCGCTGGCGCAATTGGCGCAGCCGCGCTGCGAGCGCACTTGCATCGCCTGACCCGATCAACGGATCGAGGTCGGCGAATTCGCGCTGCAGTGCGAACGGGGCATCCACATGCGCAAGCAGTTCCTCGCGCAGATGTGGACGCGCCGACAACAAACGGCCGGCGTAATGGCTGAAGCTCAGTGCGCGCTCGATATCCATGGCGATAGGGTGGCGGCGAGGGTAGCGCGGCAGTCACCGATGCCCGATGGCGGCGTTCGCCATGGGCCATTCCGCTACAATCCATCGATCCTGCCGATCATTATGCCCGCCACGCGCGCCTCCGCCCGCGCACAAGCCACGCTGCCCGCGCGTGCATTGCGCGTAGTCCGCTTCCTGACCGTGTTGCTGGTTGCGGGTTTTGCCGCGTTCTGCGTGCTGCTGTTGCTGCTGCGCCACGTCGTCATGCCGCAGATCCCGGCTCACCGCGCGGAAATCGCGGAACTGCTGTCGCGCCGGATCGGCGCACCGATCGAGATCGATGCCATCGCCACCGGCTGGGACGGATGGAATCCGAAGCTCGTCATCGACGGCTTTCGGGTTCGCGCGTCCGCGGATGCGCCCTCCGTCCTCGACCTGCCGCACGTCGAACTGGTGGCCGCGTGGACGTCGCTGCCGCTGCTGCAGCTGCGTCTGAAGCATCTCGCCATCGAGCGCCCGGCGCTCGCGGTGCGCCGCGATGCGGATGGTCAACTGCATATAGCCGGCATGGATGTCGACACGGGCGACACCGGTGGCGAGTCGCCATTTGTCACGTGGCTCCTGCGCCAGCGCGAAATCGCCGTGCACAACGCGGTGATCACCTGGACCGATGATGCGCGCGGCGCGCCTGCGCTTGCGATCGAGCACGTCGAGCTGCGCATGCAAAACGAATTCGGTCGCCACCGTTTTGCCGCGACCGGGATTCCGCCGTCGTCGCTGGCATCACCGATTGACGTGCGCGGCGAACTGTCTCGCGCATCGCTGCTGGACTGGCGCAAGGCCGAGGGTGAGCTCTACCTGCGCCTCGACTACGCGGATGTCGGGGCGTGGCGGGCATGGGTGGCGCTGCCTGCGCAGATCGACTCGGGCCAGGGCGCATTGCGCGTGTGGCTGCGGTTCGCGTCTGGCGCGGCCACCCGTGTCGTCGCCGATGTCGAGCTCGCCGATGTGCGTGCGCATGTGAAGCCCGATCTGCCCGAGCTTGCACTGTCCCATCTCGCTGGCCGCCTGCTGTGGACTAGCGACGGCAACGTGCGCACGCTGCGCGGCAGCGGCCTCGCGTTCACCACCACGCAGGGCGAAGTGCAGGTCCCTGGTGACTTCGCCATCACGATAACCGCGGCGGCGAGCAGCGCCGATGCGCGCGGCGTGGCCACGTTTACCCACGTCGACCTCGCGCAGCTCGCGTCGATCGCCTCCAAGCTGCCCTTTCCGGATAGCTGGCGCGAGGCACTCGCGATGCACCCGCCGCGCGGCGTCATGACCGACGGCCGTTACACCTGGCAGGGGGAGGCGCAGCAACCGTCCCACTGGAGCGCAAAGGGAACGCTGGTCAACATCGGCGTCGCCGCGCACGACCGCCAGCCCACGGTAGCCAACATCAGCGGGGCGTTCGACGTCGATGACCAGAAGGGTGTGCTGATGCTGGCGGCGCATGACGCGGCACTGGAATTGCCCGCCGGTCTCGGCGCGCCGGTGCATTTCGATCGCCTCGACGGACAGGTACGCTGGCACCGCGTCGACGGACGGTGGCGCGTCGAATTGACGGATGTCGCGTTCGCCAATGCCGATACCGCAGGCGCGGTCGCAGGTTTCTGGCAGGCGTTGCCCGACGGCCCGGGCGACGTCGACCTCGCCGCGCAGTTCACCCGCGCCAATGTGGCGCGCGTCGCCGACTACTTGCCGCTGTCGATTCCGGTGTCGGTCCGCGACTGGCTGCGCAGGGCACTGGTCAAGGGCAACGTGCCCAATGCGCAGGTTGCGCTGCGCGGCAACCTCGCCGATTTCCCGTTCGCCGGCGGCAAGCCTGGCGTGTTCACGGTCGCAGCCCAGGTGCACGGCGGCACGCTGGATTACGCCGACGGCTGGCCGCAAGTGGACGCAATCGACGCCGACGTCAGGATCGACCGCACGCACGTTCGCGTCGAAGGCGCGCGGGGCACCATGCTGGATACCACGCTGGGCCGCACCGTCGCGGACGTCGCCGATTATTTCCAGCCGCTGCTGACGGTCGACGGCTCGGCAGCCGGAAGCGCACCCGCCTTCCTGCAGTTCGTGCAGCGCAGTCCCGTTGCGGAATGGTCGGGCAACGCAACCGACGGCCTGGTCGCCAGCGGCAACGGCGCCCTCAACTACAAGCTGGCGTTGTCGTTGCGCCATGTCGATCCCACGCGCCTCACGGGTTCATTCGCCCTCGACGGCGGTGCGCTCGCGTGGTCCGGCGTACCGCCGATGACCGGCGTCACCGGCAAGTTTTCGTTCAACGAGCAGGGCATCGTTGACGGCGCGTTCGACGCGAAGATGCTGGGGGGCGCCGCACGCATCGCGCTCTCGCGCACTGACGGCGGCGTGCACATCGACGCTGGCGGCAGCGGCGACTTTGCGCAGCTGCGCAACACCTACGCAGTCGCCTATGCGGACCGGCTGCGCGGGGTCAGCGACTGGCATTTCGACGGGGTCACGCAGTCGGGCGGGATGCGCTGGAACGCGGGGTCCTCGCTGCAGGGGGCGTCGATCGACCTGCCCGCGCCGCTGGCGAAGGCACAGGCTGACGCATTCCCGTTGCGCATCGAGCGGCGTGCAGCGCCGCAGCCGGGACACGACACGCTCGCGGTGACGCTCGGCGACGCCGTGCGGCTGTCGCTTCGGCGCCGCACGTCCGGCAGCGAACCGGTGATCGAACGCGCGCTGCTGCTCGCGGGAACCGCGGTGGAAAAACCCGGGGATGCGGAGCGCGCGGGATTGTGGATCCGTGCGGACCTGCCGTCGATCGACATCGACGACTGGTTGTCGGTCGACGCCGCCGCGCCGGCCGCCACGGCGGTCACCGCGCCGCCGTCGTTGCGGCTGGGCGGTATCGATCTCGCGGCCGGCCGCCTTACGGCCATGCGGCGCCGCTTCCGCGACCTCAACGTCAGCGCGCGCCGGGATGGCGACAACTGGCAGGTTGCGCTGCAGGGACGCGATGTCGAAGGTTCGGCGGCGTGGTACGCGGCCGTGCCGGGGACGCCCAACGGGCGCGCCGTAGCGCGACTGTCGCGCTTTGCGCTGCCGCGCTTGCGCGACGAGGCGAGTGCGAGCACCGACAAGGCCGAACCCGCCGCGAAGCCGCCAGGCAGCGCCAATCGCTGGCCAGAACTCGATGTCGATGCGAAGCGATTCCTGTCGCGCAACCACGAACTGGGGCACCTGCAGGTACTCGCGCAGCCGAACGGCAACGACTGGCGAATCGACAAGCTCCAACTCGACAACGATGGCGGGCGCATCGCTGTCAGTGGTGCGTGGCACGTGGGCGCCAGCGGCGAGCGTACCGAGCTCGCCGGCAAGCTCGACATTCGAGATGCCGGCGCATTCCTTGCGCGGTTTGGCTACCCCGACGAGATTCGCGCGGCGCCGACGCAGATCGAAGGCAAGTTCGCATGGTCGGGCGCGCCGAGCGACTTCGACTACCAGACGCTGAACGGCAGCCTACACCTCAAGTCGGGCGCCGGGCAGTTCGTCAAGATCGACCCCGGCATCGGCAAGCTGATCGGCGTGCTGTCGCTGCAGGCGTTGCCGCGGCGGATCACGCTCGACTTCCGCGACATCTTCAGCGAAGGCTTCGCGTTTGACGACGCCGACGGCGACGTCCGCATCGTCAACGGCGTGCTGCATACCGACGCGTTCCACATCAACGGCACCGCGGCGCGGGTCAACATCCGCGGCGACGCGGACCTCGCGCACGAGACGCAGCAACTCGATGTCCGCGTGCAACCCTCGCTGGCCACCAGTTTTTCCGCCGGCACCGCAGGCGCGGCAATGCTGCTGCTGGCTGCCAATCCGGTGGTCGCCGCGGTTGTCGGAGCGGGCACCTTTCTTGCGCAAAAGGCTTTGCAGGACCCGATCGAGCACATCTTCAGCTACGAATACCGGGTGACCGGTTCGTGGACCGATCCGATCGTCGCGCGTGTCGGGCGCGAGACGCGCTCCGCGCAATCAGGCGAATTGCACGCGCAGCCGGTTGCGCCGCCGACCGGCACCGGCCACTCCGCGGATGCGCCCGCTACGCCCGATGCTGCAACGCTTGCGCCACGTCGCCAGCCTTCACCCTAGCGCTGGCACGGGCGCCTCGGCCGAATGCAGCGAGCGAACGCAGCGTCGCCTCGCGATGGCCCCCGCCTATGGTGTCGCACATCAGCCCGCGGATCGTGTCGCGCCGCGCAACAGGACCAGTACCGCGCCGCCTCCCCCGGCGTGCTGCGGCGCCTCGACGTAGGCAAGCACATCGTCCCAGCGACAAAGCCAGTGGCGCACCTTGCCTTTGAGTACCGGCTCGCCGCCGGGGGAGGTGAGCCCCTTGCCATGGATGAC
>JBDTJK010000178.1:0-19512 GCA_039935875.1 Casimicrobiaceae bacterium | reverse complement strand
GCCTCGAGCTCGGGCAAGTCGAACGGCTTGGTCATATAGTCGTCGGCGCCGAGATCGAGTCCTGCGACGCGCTCGTCGAGCGCATCGCGCGCCGTGAGGATCAGCACGGGCACCTGCGCACGCCGGTCGCGCAGCCGCCGCAGCACGGCCAAGCCGTCCACCTTCGGCAACGCGATGTCGAGCACCACGAGGGCATACTCGTTGCCCGCCAGCGCCTGGTTCGCCGCCTCGCCGTCGCTTGCGACGTCGACCGCATATCCGCTCTGGTTGAGCGCCCGCAGCAGTGCTGCTGCGAGCACGCTGTCGTCCTCGACCACCAGCACTTTCAACGCGCGGCTCCGGGGGCGCCGTCCGCCTCATGGATGCCGCTTGCACCGCGCGCAACCGGGTCGGGGATTTGCGCGATCAGCAACCGCATTTGTAGCGGCAATACGCGGGCTGGTAACCACGCAGGCAGTCGCGGTAGCAGAACGGTTCGGGCTGGCACGCGGGCGAAGGCTTCGCGGGAGAAACTTCGGGAACGGCGTCGCGGCCTGCGGCGCCTGTCTCGAAGGAGTGTGTCTGCGGCGTTGCGCACGCGGCCAGCATCCACGCGAGCGCCAGCACGGGAAGTGCACGTTTCATCCGATGTTTGTCCCGCACGGTGGGTGTCGGGCATGATCGTCGCATAAATACCGGATGCGCGCGATCAACACACCGGCCCAACGGGCGACGACTGCGCTGCTTGCCCTCTCCCGCAGCATCGTCGCCGCTCAGGGCGGCGACGGGGCACGGGGCGGGGAGTCGCCGGACTGGATTCCGACGTTGGCGATCTGCTGCGCCTTGCGCACGATGTCGTCGCGCACGAACTGATCCGCGCCGGGGCCGCTCAGCCCAAGCCAGGTTATACCCAGCTCGGCGAGGCGCGCCCGCAGCGCCGCGTCGGCCAGCAGGCCGCCGATGCCCGCAACAAGGCGCTCCCTTGCCGCAGGCTTCAGGCCGGCGGGTGCGACGATGCCCACCCACGTCTCGAAATGCTGGCCGGCAAATGTCTCGCCGAACGCAGGCGTCTGCGCAAACAGCGGATCACGCGTGCCGGAGGTCACCGCCAGCACGCGATACTGACGTGCGTTGGCAGCGGCGATCGCCGATGGAGTTCCATCGAACAGGGCGTTGATGTCGCCGGCAGCCAGCGCCGCATAACCCTGCGACGACGTTGCAAACGTCGTATGGGCGAGATTGGCGTGTTGTTGCATGCGCAGGTATTCGCCGGCGATATGGGCGGCCGAGGCGATGCCGTTGCTGCCATAGCGCAACGGCGTGTGCGCTGCACGGGCACGCGTCAGCCATTCGTCGAACGTGCGCGCCGGATCGTCCGCACGCACGACCAGCGCGTAGCCGTAGGTGCCGAACAGCGCCAGCCATTCGAAATCCTGCAACGGGTTGTAGCTCGCGGTGCGCGACAGCAGCTTGGCGCCGATCATCGGCGTGCTGAACGCAAGGCCCAGCGTTGCGCCGTCGGGGGCTGCCGCTGCGATCGCATTGGTGCCCGTCACGCCGGAAAGGCCGGGCAGGTGGCGCACGCGTACGCTCGCGTGCAGGTGGCGCGCCAAGGCCTCCGCCACGACGCGCCCGATGCGTCCCGCGGAGCCCGTTTCGTCGCTCGGCACGATCAGCGTGATCGGCGCTGCCGAAACCCCAGGATTTGGTGCTTGCGCATGTGCCTTCAATGCGCCGGTGCTGCCAAGCACCAGGCACAGCAGCGCGCCGCTGATGCGCAGCCCGGACCCTGCGCATCCGCGCCGGGATTTGGCAGACTGCGCGGCCGCATTTGTAGGCATTGTCCTACATTGTGGCAGACGGGGGCGGGGTGCGCTTGTACGCGAGTCCAAGCCTTTGGAGGCGAGCGGGGCGCTGGCGTCCTACACTTCGTCGGTGGGCCGCTACAGGCGGTAGCGCGCTCAGCCGTCTCACTCGACCCGCAAAAAGCGATACTGTCCAACGCAGGAAAAGCGAATTCTCGAATGCATATCTGCCCTGTCGACTGCCAGTGGTGTGCCGATCCACGCTGCAGCAGCGAAGGATGCGTGCGCAGCGGTGAACGCGTGGACGCGGCGCTGTCGGCGTGCGCGCAGTGCGGCGAGGTGTTCGTGCTGACGGCCCGCATTCGTGTGTGTGTGGATTGCCTGCGCGCCGACGCCCCGGCGCAGTTACCCAACAACGGAGGTTGAACGGATGCCGCGCGCATTGTGGAAAGGAGCGATCAGCTTCGGCCTGGTCAATATTCCGGTGGAACTCTATCCCGCGGAAGATCGCAAAAGCTTCAGTTTCTCGATGCTGGACAAGCGCGACTTCTCGCCGGTCGGCTACAAGCGCTACAGCAAGAAGACCAGCAAGGATGTCGAATGGAAGGACATCGTCAAGGGCTACGAATACGAGAAGGGGCAGTACGTCGTGCTTTCGGACGAGGATTTCCGCCGTGCCAACGTGAAGGCCTCGCAGACGATCGACATCGCGGAGTTCGTCGATGCGCGCGAGATCCCCGCGCAGTACTTCGAAACACCCTATTACCTGGCGCCGACGCCACAGGGAAGGAAAGTCTACGCGCTGTTCCGCGACGCGCTGGCCAGTACAGGTCGTGTCGCCGTCGCGCAAGTCGTGATACGCACGACGCAACATCTCGCCGCGGTGGTGCCGATGGGACGCGTCCTCGTGCTGGAGACGCTGCGCTATGCCGATGAACTGCGCGGCATCGACGGGTTCGACCTGCCTGCCGAAGGCGCCAAGTCAGGCGGCGCTAGCGCCAAGGAAGTTGCGCTCGCCAAACGCCTGATCGACGAGCTGACGTCGCATTTCAAGCCTGCCGATTATCGCGATACGTATCACCAGGACCTGATGCGGCGCATCCATGAGAAGATCAAGCGCGGCGAAACGCATGAGATCACCGCGCCCGACGCAGACGAGAAGCCAGTGCCACGCTCGGCGCAGGTGATCGACCTGGCGGCATTGCTGCAAAACAGCCTGCGCGGGTCTGCGGCGCGCAAGCCGGAAGCCGCGGCGAAGGGCGGCGCCAAGGTCAGCGCGTTGAAGCCCGCTGCCAGGGCAAGCGCGTTGAAGCCCGCCACGAAGTCGCGCGCGAACGCCGCGAAGTCGGCGAAGGCGCCAGCTGCGAAGGCAGCGACGACGCGCAAGCGGGCATAGCGATGTCGCTCGCGAGGTACCACAAGAAGCGCAATTTCGGCGTGACACCGGAGCCGCGCGGCCGCGTCGGGCGCGGACCGAGGCACGCGCTCGCGTTTGTCATCCAGAAGCATGCGGCGAGCCATCTGCACTACGACTTCAGGCTGGAGCTCAATGGCGTGCTGCTGAGCTGGGCAGTGCCCAAAGGGCCGAGCTGCGATCCGGCCGACAAGCGCCTGGCCATGCGCGTCGAAGACCACCCGCTCGAATACGGTTCGTTCGAAGGCACCATACCGGCGAAGCAATATGGCGGCGGCACGGTGATGTTGTGGGACCAGGGCACGTGGATTCCCCAAGGCGACGCGGCCGCCGGTTACGCCAGCGGGCGGCTCAAGTTCAAGCTCGAGGGCGACAAGCTGAAAGGTGGCTGGATGCTGGTTCACAGCCACTCCGGCCGATACGGGGGCAAGCGCGCCGACGACGTGTGGTTCCTGATCAAGGAAAAGGACGCCTACGCACGCAGCGGCGACCCGATCGTCGACACCGCTCCGCACAGCGTCACCAGCGGGCGTTCGCTGCAGCAGATCGCGGACAACCCGGACCGTGTATGGAACTCGAACCGCTCGGCAGCCCAGAACGTGCGTGCGGGGGCGGTGAAGCCTGCGCGGCCCGCGCGCGCTGCCGCGCGCAGCAGCGAAGTCAAGTCCGGCGTTCCGGAGGGCGCGCGCCGCGCGAAGCTGCCGGCGAAGCTGTCGCCGATGCTGGCCACGCTGGTCAAGTCAGCGCCGTCGGGAGACGGCTGGTTGCATGAGATCAAGTACGACGGCTACCGGATGCTTGCGCGCCTGGAAGGCGGCCGTGCACGCATTTATTCGCGCAGCGGCAAGGAATGGACTGAAGCGCTGCGGCCGGTCGCCGCGGCGGTGGCGACGCTGCCGCTGACGTCGGGCTGGCTCGACGGCGAAGTCACCGTTGCCGATGCACAGGGCCGCACCAGCTTCCAGCGCCTGCAGAACGCGCTGTCCGGCGAAACGCCAGCGGAGCTCACCTACTACCTGTTCGACCTCCCGTTCGCCGATGGTTACGATTTGCGCGAAGTTCCGCTGCGCGAGCGCAAGGCAATGCTGCGTGCGCTGCTCGATCCGCCACCGGATCACGTTCGCTTCGGTGTCGAGATCGAAGCGGAAGGTGCGCAGGTCTTCTCGCAGGCCTGCGGACTCGGTCTCGAAGGCATCATCTCGAAGCGCCTCGACGGCGCGTACCTGCCGACGCGCAGCCGCGACTGGGTCAAGGTCAAGTGCGGTCACCGGCAGGAGATGGTGATCGGCGGATTCACCGATCCGCAGGGCGGGCGTCACGGTTTTGGCGCATTGCTGCTCGGCGTATACGATGCGCAGGGCACGTTGCGCTACAGCGGGCGCGTGGGCACGGGCTTCGACGACGCTGCGCTCGCCAGGACGGCGCCGATGCTGAAGAAGCTCGAAGTCGCCAATGCACCGTTCGGCAATCCTCCGCGCGGCTACGAGGCGAAGGGTGTGCACTGGGTGAAGCCGCTGCTGGTGGGCGAAGTCGCGTTCTCCGAATGGACCGACGCGGGCACGTTGCGTCATCCGTCGTTCCAGGGCTTGCGCGAAGACAAGCGTGCGCTCGACGTCGTTCGCGAACAGCCACAGGCGGCGCCGGCGCAATCCGCGGACGCGACGCCCGCTCCGACTGCCCGGCGCGCGGCGAAGAAGGCCCCAACCGCGCGAGCGAAGACGAAGGCGCGGATCGGCAAGGCCACGCCGCGCACGCCGAAGAAGACCGCAACCGCGCAAGCGACGACGCAGGCGCGGGTCGTCCGGACCACCCCGCGTACGCGGCGAAAGGCAATGTCGGCGGTGCCGTCGCGGACGACGCAGAAGTCCTTCACCGCCAGTGCCGGGAAGACCAGCCGTGCGAAGGCGAGTGGCGCGAAGGCCGGCGCGGTGAAGGTCCGTCTAACCGCAGCAGTGGGTTCGTCCGGTGCGAAACGCGCAGGCGGCACGAAGGCTGCGGCGGCGAGCGCGACGCCCGCTCGCGCGAACACGAAGGTTGCGAAAGCTGCGGGTGGCGATGTCATCGAGGGTGTGCGGCTGTCGCATCCCGACAAGCTCTATTTCGACGAGGCCGGCATCACCAAGCGCGACGTGGCGCTGTTCTTTGCGGCAGTGGCGCCACACATGCTGCCGCATATCGCCGGGCGACCGCTGGCGCTGCTGCGCTGTCCCGACGGCTGGCGCGGCGAATGCTTCTACCAGAAACATGCGCCGCCGTCGCTCAACGCGGCAGTGGGCCGCATCGACGTTGCGGAGAGCAGCGGCACCGGCACCGGCACCTATGCGGCGGTGCACAGCGCTGCTGGCCTGATCGGCCTGCTGCAATGGGGCGTGATCGAAATCCATCCGTGGGGATCGCGCGCGCCGAAGCTCCAACGGCCGGACCGGCTGGTTTTCGATTTCGATCCGGACGCTGCGGTCGAATGGCCCATGCTGGTGGACGCGGTGCGCGTGCTGCGCAAGCTGCTCGACGAACTCGCGCTGCCCGCGTACATCAAGACGACCGGCGGCAAGGGACTGCACGTGGTGGTGCCGATCCGGCCCACGGTCGACTGGACCGTCGCCAAGAATTTCACGCGTGCGGTCGCGGAGCTGATGGTGAAAACTTTTCCCCAGCGTTTCGTGTCGACGATTTCCAAGGCGCGGCGCAAGAACCGCATCTTCATCGACTATTTGCGCAACGCCGAAGGCTCGACGGCGATTGCGCCGTACGGGTTGCGTGCGCGCGCCAACGCGCCGGTGGCGACGCCGGTCGCGTGGGACGAAGTGACGCCGGCGGCCGACATCCGCTTCGACCACTTCAACCTGCGCACGGTGCCGCAGCGGCTGGCCGCGCAGCGCGGCGACCCGTGGCGCGACATCGCGGAGCACGCGGTGACATTGAGCGTGGCGATGCGCAAGCGCGTGGGCGCTGCATGATCGTCTGCTGAGCAGTGCACTCTGGTGCGCGGGGAATTCGTGCCGCTGTCATTCAGATGCGTGCAGCAAGTTCCGCGGCTTCGCGAATCGCCGCCTCGGCGTCCAGCTCTCCCGCACGCTTTGCGCCTCCGATCAGATGCACGTTGGCATCGCTTGCATAGGCAAGTTCGCGCACCGATTCCTGCCCGGCACACACGATGATGTTGTCGGCGGGCAGGCAGCGATCTTCGCCGCCCACGCGGATATGCAGCCCGCGATCGTCGATCGACCCGTATTCGACGCCGGCGAGCATCACCACGCCGCTGCGCTTCAACGCGATGCGGTGCGCCCAGCCGGTGGTCTTGCCGGGACCGGCGCCCATCCGCCGGCCGTCGGGGGAACGCTGCAGCAGCCAGACTTCGCGCGACGCTGCCGCCGCTGCCGGCGGCCGCAATCCTCCGGCCGCTTGCGCATCGACGTCGACGCCCCATTCGGCACACCACGCGGCGGGGGACATCGCCGGGTGCGCGAGCAGGAACGTGCAGACGTCCACGCCGATGCCGCCCGCGCCGATCACCGCCACACGCGCTCCCGCCTGACGGCGCCGCGCGATCAGGTCCGCGTACGACATCACTTTCGGATGGTCGATGCCGGCGATCGCCGGTATCCGCGGCGTGACGCCGGTGGCGATCACCACCTTGTCGAAACCCGTGCGCAGCTCGCCGGTCGCGATCCGTCGCCCGAGCTGCAGGTCGACGCCCGTCGCGGCGATGCGCGAGGCGAAGTAGCGCAACGTGTCGCGGAAATCCTCCTTGCCCGGTACCTCCATCGCCAGGCGGAACTGGCCGCCGATGGCCGGCGCCTGCTCGAACAGCGATACGCGATGGCCGCGTGCAGCGGCGATCGTCGCGAACGCCAGTCCGGCCACGCCGGCGCCCACCACGGCGATGCGCGCCGACTCAGCCACCGGTGCGTACAGGAGTTCGGTTTCGCGGCATGCGCGTGGATTGACGAGGCAGCTCGCGCGCTGGTTGCGGAACGTGCGGTCGAGGCACGCCTGGTTGCAGGCGATGCAGGTGTTGATGTCGCGTGCCTGCCCCGCAGCGGCCTTGGCGACGAACTGCGGGTCGGCGAGGAACGGCCGCGCCATCGATACCATGGCGGCGTCGCCGCTGGCGACGATGTCCTCGGCGATCTCCGGCGTGTTGATCCGGTTCGATGCGACCACTGGAATCGTCAGCGCACGCGCGAGATGCGCGGTCGCTTCGCGAAACGCCGCGCGTGGCACGATCGTGCCGATGGTGGGGATGCGCGCCTCGTGCCAGCCGATGCCGCTGTTGAGCAGCGTGACGCCGGCATGCTGCAGCGCCTGCGCGACGGCGATCGTCTCGGCCATCGTGTTGCCGCCTTCGACCAGGTCGAGCAATGACAAGCGGAACATAACGATGAACGCCGGACCCGCGCGTGCGCGGATCGCCCTGACGATTGCGACGGCAAGGCGCATTCGTGCGTCGATGCCGCCTCCCCAGCCGTCGGTGCGACGATTGACGCGCGCCGACAGGAACTGGTTGATCAGGTAGCCTTCGCTGCCCATGATCTCGACGCCGTCGTAGCCGGCGCGCTGCGCAAGCGCGGCTGCGCGCGCGAAATGTCCGATCACGCGTTCGATGCGCGCACCGCTCATCGCCTGTGGCGTGAATGGCGAGATCGGCGAGCGCAGCGCCGACGCCGATTCCACCAGCGGCTGGTAGCCATAGCGCCCGGCGTGCAGGATCTGCATGACGATGCGGCTGCCCGCGGCTTGGACCGCACGCGTAACGCGGCGGTGCCACAGCGTCGCGCCCGCATGCGTCAGCGATCCGGCGAACGGCGACAGGCGCCCGCGCCAGTCCGGCGCGATGCCGCCGGTGACGATCAGCGCGACGCCGCCTTCGGCGCGCTCGCGGTAGAACGCCGCAAGCTTGCCGTAGTTCCACGCATGGTCCTCGAGCCCCGTGTGCATCGAGCCCATGACGATGCGGTTCCGCAGCGTGGCGTGCGCGAGTGTGATTGGCGCGAACAGGTGCGGATAGGACGCGTTCATCTCGGCGCGCATTGTAGCGGCAGTGTCGCTGCGCCGCCTTGCGCATGCAGTAGAGTTGCGCTCCAACCCTTGCTGGAGGTCATGCACATGCTGGGCAAGCATCTCGAGGTCGCGGCAGTCCTGCCGGACGACCATGCGCAGGCGATCCTCATTGGCCGCGCGTGGGTGCCGGCATTCGCGGGCCCGGTGCCGGTGCTGGTCCGCGCCGACGGCATCCATGACCTGACTTCGATTGCGCCGACCGCCAGCGAGCTCTTTGCGCGCGACGATGCGGTGGCCTCGATCGGCGCGGCGCGCGCATTGCCGAGGCTGGCGACGCTCGCTGCCGCACTCGCCAACAGCGATCCGGCGCAACGGGATGCGTCCACGCCATGGCTGCTCGCGCCTTGCGACTGGCAGCCGGTCAAGGCAAGCGGCGTGACGTTCGTCGCCAGCATGCTCGAACGGGTGATCGAGGAGCAGGCGCGCGGCGACCCGTCGCGTGCAGAAGCGACGCGCAGCGCGATCATGTCGGTCATCGGCGACAACCTGTCGGGCGTGGTGCCGGGCTCGGCGGAAGCTGCGGAACTGAAGCGCGTGCTCGTCGCGCGCAATGCCTGGTCGCAGTACCTGGAGGTGGGCATCGGGCCCGACGCCGAAATCTTCACCAAGTGCGCGCCGCTGTCCGCGGTCGGCACAGGCGCCGACATCGGCGTGCTGGCGAAGTCGACATGGAACAACCCCGAGCCCGAGATCGTGCTGGCGGTCGACCCGCGCGGACGCACCGTGGGTGCGACGCTTGGCAACGACGTGAACCTGCGCGATTTCGAGGGACGCAGCGCACTGCTGCTGGGCAAGGCCAAAGACAACAATGCGTCGTGCGCGATCGGTCCGTGGGTGCGGTTGTTCGACGAGCGCTACGGCATCGCGCAGGTGCGCGCCGCCGACATCGCGCTGCGCGTCGAAGGCGACGACGGCTTCGTGCTCGACGACATCAGTGCGATGAGCCGCATCAGCCGCGATCCGCTCGACCTCGTGCGCCACGCGATCAGCCGCGAGCACCAGTATCCGGACGGACTGATGCTGTTCCTCGGCACGATGTTCGCGCCAACCAAAGACCGTTTCGGCGCGGGGCAGGGTTTCACCCACGCCGTCGGCGATGTCGTCAGCGTGTCGACACCGACGCTGGGCACGCTCGTCAATCGCGTCGATCACTGCGACCGCATCGCGCCATGGACGTTCGGGGCCGCGGCGCTGGCGTCGAGCCTCGCGCGGCGTGGAGCGTTGGCGTCGCGCTGAATGGGACGCCACATGCCATCGCAAACGTGTTCGATCAGCGATGTAGAAACGGGCGCTCGATAAACCGGTACGAGACGGCAGCCGTCACGAGCATCGCAGCTAGTGAAATCATCGTCGCGGTCAGTGGTGCGAAGTTGCGCCACAGCCCAAGCTTGTCGGTCCATTGCAACACAGGAAAATGCCAGAGGTACAGGCTGTAGCTGATCATGCCGAGCCAAAGTACGATCCGATTGCCCGCCAACGTGATTACCCAGCGCGCGGTGCCCGCGACACCAAATGCAATCAGCGCCAGAAGCGATCCGACAATGGTGTAGTGGACGAGAAGCCACGGGTAGTCGGCCCGGGCGAAAATGTCACCGCGCTCCGCGAGCGACGGCAGTAACGCAAGCAATCCCAGCGCTCCGATCGCTGCCGCGAAGGCACGCCATGGTGAATCGCGCTGGAAGTGGAGATGTGCCCACGCCGCCAGGATGCCCAGGAAGAATTCGTCAACGCGTGCGCGGAGCAACAGAATGTTGGCGTATTTGTCCCACTGCGCTTCGTTGTGCCATTGCCAGCACGCGACCCGGAAGGCGACCCCCGATACCAAAAACAGCGCCAATAGCCACCACCAACGCGTGCGACCGAATAGCCACGCAATGACTGGAATCCAGAAGTAGAACCACCACTCTACTGGCAATGACCAGTAGACGGCGTTGATAGTGCCGGGATGAGCGACGACGTTCTGCATGAAAAACATATACGCAAGTGCAGTGCGCGCATCGAAGGGTGGCGTGCGGCCCATCATCCAGCCAACAGCGAACAGGATCGCGATTTGCGACCACAATGCCGGCACCACTCGCAGTCCGCGGCGCAGGAAATAGGTCCGCAGCGCGGGCCACCCTCGCCGGTCATCGGCGGCTGCGAGGAATGGTTGGGCAAGGAGGAAGGCCGATAGCACAAAGAAGAGATCCACGCCGAGGTAGCCGCAGGCGGGGATCGCGTGCAGCGGGTATCCCATCAAGTCGAGTGTTCGGCCGCCCGCGAAGTTCCAAATGTGAAAGCACACAACCGCAGCGGCCGCAAGTCCGCGAAGGCCGGTGAGGGCCGGGATGTAATCTGCGCGCTGCGTGTGTAAAGTCATCGCCGGGTGCGTTGGGATGCAATCATGCTCATGGTGCCATGTTCACGGCAGATCGAGCGCGGACACCTTCGCTGCCCATGATCTCGACGCCGTTGTAGCCAGCGCGTTGCGCAAGCGCAGCTGCGCGCGCGAGATGTCCGATCACGCGTTGGATGCGTGCTCACCGCTCATCGCCTGTAGCGTGAATGGCGAAATCGGCGAGCGCAGCGCCGAGCCAGCGCGTAGCCGCGGGGCCTGGTCTAACGTGCGTCGTCCCGCTGATAGGCGCATCGCCTATTGGCAATCACTTCATCCAGGACATCGAGGAAGCGCAGCACAAGACGCGATGGAGGCTTTGCGCGGGATTGCACGATTCTGACGGTCATGCCGATCCGGGGACGGAACGGCCGACGTGCCAAACGTGGATACAAGTCATGTCGGATCCAGGGATCGACAATTGCAACCCCTCCACCCGCTGCCACAATGGCGTAAACGCTCATCGTGTTGTTGGCCGAAATTGCCACGTTCGGCTCAAGACCACACGCTCGAAAGGCCTCGTCAGTACGAGAGGCTATGGTGCTGGTGGTGTTGGCTATCAATGGATAGCGGCTCACGTCGGCGGGTCCCACCACTTGTTTGGACGCGAGCGGATGATCATCCGGCATAACGCACACCATTTCGGCCTCGAACAGGCGTCGGACAGCAAGGGATGGGGTCTCGGTGGGCGCGTGTATGAGTCCGAAATCGATCTGGTTTTCGCCTGCGAGGCGAATGATCTCCCTTGTCGTGAGGACCTGCACGCTCACGCGCACCGCAGGCGAATCGATTTGAAAACGGGTGATGGCTTCGCTCAAGAAAGCGTACGAAAGCGTGGGCGAAGCCGCTGGTCGTAGCAGTCCGGAGTGGCTTTCGCGAAGATCTGACGCGAATCGCTGCACCGCATCGAACGCGCCGAACAATCGGTCAACCTCCGGATACAGTCGTAACGCTTCGGGTGTTGCCTCCAGCCGGCCGTGCGCCCGACGAAACAGCCGTATGCCAAGTTGCGCCTCGAGCGCGGCGAGCGTTTTGCTGATCGCCGGCTGTGACACGTGAAGCATCACGGCCGCGTCAGTTATAGAGCCGGCGCGGATGATCGCGCGGAAGATCTCGAACTCTCGCAGCTTCAAGTTGAAGTTAACCTGTGGTTATGAAGGTCTGTGAAAATGTTATTTGACTTCATGTAATCGGTCAACGAATATCGTCGCCAGGGCAAGTGGCGAGGTCAGCGGCCCGCGCGGCGATGCGCGATCAAGGAATTCGAGGATTTTGCTGAAACATGGGCGCGATAGTCATCAGCGGACTGCGTAAGGCGTTCGGCGAGACGGAAGTGATTCGAGGTATCGACATCACTGTCGCCAATGGCGAGTTCGTCGCGCTTGTTGGCCCATCGGGATGTGGCAAATCGACCCTTCTGCGGATGATCGCCGGGCTGGATGACATTACGGCGGGCGAGATCCGCATAGGCGGAAAGGTCGTCAATGACCTTGCGCCAAAGGATCGGGACGTCGCGATGGTGTTCCAGAGCTACGCGCTTTATCCGCTGAAAACGGTGTTCGACAACATGGGGTTCGGCCTTCGCATGCGCCGGCGTCCCCGGGACGAAATCGAACGACGAGTCGGTAGCGCAGCGTCCAGCCTGGAACTGGCGAGCTATCTGTCGCGACTGCCCAAGGAGCTCTCCGGGGGCCAGCGCCAGCGCGTTGCCATGGGACGGGCCATCGTTCGCGCCCCCGAGGCCTTCCTGTTCGATGAACCTTTGTCCAATCTGGATGCGCGGTTGCGCACGGCGATGCGCACTGAAATCAAGGCACGCCACCAGACGCTCAAGACCACCACGATTTATGTCACACACGACCAGATCGAGGCCACGACGATGGCGGATCGCATTGTCGTAATGAACGCCGGAAACGTCGAGCAGGTCGGCACGCCGGCCGATCTCTATGATCGTCCCGTCAACACTGTCGTCGCAGGATTCATAGGGTCGCCCACGATGAATATTCTTGCGGGGTGCGTGAAACGCCATCAAGGCGCCACCTGGGTTGAACTGGCGTGCGGAGTGCGACTGCCAATCGGTGACTCCGTCGACACCCAGGTCGACCAACGCGTGTTGTACGGGGTTCGCCCTGAGGACGTTGAGATAGTCCCGCGCGACGGCACGCCGGCGTCAGTCCTCCTCGTCGAACCTACGGGTGCCGATCAACAGGTTCATGTGAGGTTCGGCAACCATTCGCTTTGCCTGATTGTTGACAGGCGAAACGTGATAGGTCCGGGCGACCAGATACAGTTTCGCGCCCGGCACGGCTCAGTTCATCTGTTTGATCTCGGCAGCGGACGGCGCATTTGATTCCCGCACTTCCAATCCATCAGGCTTTTGACGGCGCACGCAGGCGCCTACTTTTCGTTGAAGGAGGTTGCTAAATGCGATTCACGACTGGACTGATAACGGTGGCAGGAAATGCCCTCCGCTTTGGCAGGACCTCATGCTGCTGGCTGGCGCTCCTCCTGCTTGCGAGCACTTCGTTTGCGGCAGACAGTCCCTACAAGGGCGTGACGCTGCGATTTTTGACGAACGCCAATGTGCATCAAAAGGCACTCGCCAAGCAGTTCGAAACTATCGCCAAGCAATGGGGCATGAATATTGATGTTCGCTACGTCACAACGGACCAGCTCGCCAAGAAGGTTGTACTCGACTATGTGGCTGGCGCCGACACTTGGGATCTGGTTTATACGGGGGGAGTCCAGCGGATGTACGAGTGGTACGCCGGCGGAATTCTCGTTGACCTGGCGCCGATGATCAAAAAGGATGGCGACGCCAAGACTCTTGACTGGGATGGCTTTACGGAAGGCGCACGGCGGGCGGTCCAACTGGATGGAAAGATTCTGGGGTTGGCGGTGGCGACGAGTGATCAGGCACTCGCGTATCGCAAGGACCTGTTCAACAATGCGGCGGAGAAAGCCGCGTTCAAGACAAGGTTTGGTTACGACCTCGCGCCGCCGGAAACGTATGCGCAATTCCGTGACGTGGCCCAGTTCTTTACACGCAAGAAAGGGGAGAAGCTTGCCGGCAATGTGCTGTCGAACGATTTTTACGGCGCCAGCAGCGCGGACAAGAACGGAACATTTCTCTGGCACACCTATGAGAATCTGATCCTCGCATTCGGTGTCAAGCTGTACGACCCAGCGACCAAAAAAGTCGGCTTGTTGTCGCCGGCCAGTGTCGCGGCTGCCACATTCATTCAGTCAATTGTTCCTTATCTCCCTCCCGATCATGCGCTGATGAGCACTGCCGAAAGCACCAATCACTTCGTCAACGGTGAAGTGGCGATGTTCGTCGAATACTTCGATCGGGTGGTGGGTGCCGTGGGGCAGGAAAAATCGATCATCAAATCCGATCAGGTTGGATATGTATTCCCGCCGACAGAGCCGGGAAATCCGCTTGGCCGCAAGCATGCGTTTCGTTCCGGGCCCGCAGTGGTGGGCATCTACGGGCGCTCCAGGAACAAGTTGGCAGCCTACAAACTGCTGGAAGCAGCGATGTCGACGCAGAGCCAGATCCAGATGATGCACGACACGCCGGGCTACATGCCGACAAAGCTGGTCGCCTTGCAGCAACTGAGCAAGGAAAACCCCGTAACCGAATACCTCGTCAAAGTCGGATCGTCCGATATCTGCGCGTGCACCGATGTCGTCGTCATGCCCTATCCCAGCATCCTGAAGTCGTCGGAGATCGAGGACGCCATCAGCGATTCCGTCTCCGCCATTCTCACCGGGGCCAACGTTCAGAATGAGCTCGCGAAGGCGCAGGCAAGGGTGGAAAAGGCAGTATCCACGCTCCATTGACGGGGCACGCTGGTTTCGCTGGCATCGGAAGTGCGCGGCGCACTTCTTTCTCGCGCGCTTCCCACGGAATGCAAATGAGTGGATCGGTTCCGGATTTTCGCGTCAGGGCGCTCGAGATCCACAGCGCTTATGTGTGGGACTTCGACTGGGTCGGAAAGGCGCTCGATTTCATCCACGACCACGGCATGACAGCGCTCGTCCTGCACCGGAATGACATTGTCGACCGGGTGACCTATCCGATAAGTCCTCCCGGCGGCAAGCAGCCGGCGCATCAGAGCATCTTTGCCCGCTACCGGAACGCACACCGAGCGCTCTACAAGCACACGCCTGTGGATCGAAGTGGTCCCTACAATCGCCGCGATTACCTCAAGCGGGTTGTAGATCTGGCAGCTGCCCGGGATATCGAGGTGTACCTGGAGAACAAGGAATTCAGCTTCGATGATGCGATCCTGGAGCTGAATCCGCAGCTCATCAAGGACGGAGTTGTATGTCCCAACGAGCCGTTCTGGTGGGCGTTCATTCGCGAAAAGTACACCAGTCTGCTCACCGACATTCCGGGAATTGCGGGAATCATAACGGCACCTGCAACAAGGGAAAGCCGACTGTCAATCGCGGAAAACCGCTGCCGATGCGAGCTGTGCGATGGCTCGACACATCGGAACTGGTACACATCGTTGATCGGTGCGATGCACGAGTCAATTAAAGTGCATGGGAAGCTGCTTGCAGTCCGGGATTTTGTGTTCGACCGGCAGAGCCAGGTGCAATTTGCCGAAGTGTTGCAAGACCTGCCCAGCGATATCGTCATTTCCTTCAAGAACACCCCACATGACTTCTATCCGACGTTTCCGGACAATCCCCGTCTCGGGCTTGTTGGCGCCCATAGACAGTGGATCGAATACGATGCAATGGGACAGTACTTCGGTTGGGGCGTCGGGCCGAGTGTGATGATCGACGACCTGCGCCGCAGGTTGAGGCACGGCCTCGATCATGGGGTGGAAGGGCTTCTTGTCCGGACCGACTGGGAGAGCCTGGACGCGCACAGTTGCTTTCACACACCCAACCTCGTCAACCTCTACGCCGGCGCGATTCTCGCCACCGATCTGCAAACTCCCGGTCGCGCGATCTACCAGGCATGGCTCACGGGAGAAGAAAAGCTGCAAGAGGGCGCATCGGTCACGGAGATCGCTGAATGCGTTGCGTGGACTGAGACGATATTCGGTGATACTTGGAACGCCATTCGCAATGCCCTGTTCTGCAATGGCTGCGTGTTTTCCGACTCGTCGACGTTTCCCACCAGTGTCGATCACGCCTGGTGGCTGGCGGAAGAGAAGAACAGCTTGAAAGACTGGGATCCGTCGAAGCGCGATGCGCTGGAACTCAGTGAGTCGAATGTCCGGCGCATGCTCGCAGAAAAGGACGCGGCCGTTGGATACGTCGAAGGCATGCAGCGGGTGCTAAAGGACAAACCGGCGGCCCTTTCTCAAGCGGCCCATGAGGATTTCCTGGTTCGTTTTGACATACTCCATCGATACGTCCGAGCCTTCCGCAGTATTGGGCACGCGATCATTCTGACCAGGTATTTCAGCGAAGGGGAACCTGCCGGGAATGCATTTTCCCGCGAAGCGCAGATGCTCCTCGCGGATTCCGTGCGCTCGTTGGCTGGCCTGATCCGGGAGCTGCGGGAGTTGTATCGATCGACCAATCACCGCCATGTCGTATACCTGTTGCTCGGTTGGGAGCGTCTCGAGGCGCTGCATGAAGACCTTGCGTGTCAAGTCACGCATGCCGGGGCGGGCACTGCAGCATGATCAAGCTGTCGGCGAAATCGATGGATGTCCAGCGACGGCAGGTGATCTGGCTATTCCTGATCCCGGGCATGGCCTACCTCATCTTCGTACGCATCGTACCCGCCGTGTTCACCGTGTTGCTGAGCTTCGCCGACTGGACGCTCACCAGTGCGAAGGGTCCGGTCTTTGTCGGCATGGCAAATTACATCGAACTATTCCACGATGCGCCATTTCTGCGATCCATCGGTCGCACGATCGTATTCACCGTAGCGGCCACCGCGATCGAACTGGTATTGGGATTTGCGATCGCGGTTTTCATGCATCGCGAGTTCCGGGGCAAATCGCTGGTGCGCGCCGCGTTGCTTGCACCGATGGTGATCACCCCGGCGATCATCGGGGTCATCTGGTACATCCTGTTCCACGACACGGCGGGACCGATCAACTGGGTGCTCGGGCTGCTTGGCGTCGGGCCGGTCGGATGGTTGTCGGATCCGGATATCGCGCTGGTCTCGATCATCATTACCGATGTCTGGCATTGGACGCCATTCGTATTCCTGTTGTTGCTGTCTTCGATGCAGATGATTCCTGACGAGCTTTACGAAAGCGCGGAAGTGGACGGCGCGACCGGATGGCAAGCCACGACTGAAATCACGGTACCGATGATCCGCGATACGTTGTTGGTGGCAGTCCTCCTGCGTTCCATGTCCGCATTCGAAATCTTTGCGGAACCATTCGTGATGACCGGCGGCGGCCCCGCCGATGCAACGACAACGATCAGTCTGCACATCTACAAATCCGCGTTCCTCTTTTTCAAGATGGGCTACGCGGGAGCGATGGTCGTGGTCTCGATCCTGCTGCTGCTTGTGGTTTTTTCGATTTACGCGCGGATGGTGAAGTTCGAGTAGCGACACGCGATGATCACGCATCGACGTACGTGGATGGGCCGGATTGGCATTGGCATCGGAATTGCCTTGCTGATCTTCGTTTCCCTATTTCCGGTCTATTACATGCTGCTTACGTCCTTGAAGCCGGATTCGATCATGCTTGCGCGTCCACCACGTTTCCTCTTCACGCCTACGCTTGACAACTACGTTCACCTGCTGCAGGAAGGAAAGTTCGGCCGTTACTACCTGAACAGCATCAATGTGGCGCTTTGGTCGACAGCGCTTGCAGTTTATGTTGGCACGATGATGGCATTCGCGTTCGTACGCGTGCCATTCAAGGGCAGGAAATTCCTGTTTTTCCTGACGCTGCTACCGCAGAGTTTCCCGCCGGTCACCACGATCATTCCGGTGTTCTTTTTCGTGCGTGCCGTGGGGATGATGGACCAGCTCACGACGCTCATTCTGTTTGAGGCTGCGGTACGCTTGCCTCTGGTGATCTGGGTAATGCGTAGTTTTTTGCGCGCAGTCCCGGCAGACTTGATCGATGCTGCCTTGCTGGATGGCTGTACGCTTCGGCAAGCATTCTTCCGAGTTGTGCTGCCACTGGTGCGGCCCGGGTTGCTGGCGGTGGGAATCATTTCATTCATCGACACCTGGAATGCATTTTTGGTGCCGCTCGTGCTCACTGATTTCAAGGCGATGACGGCCCCCGTGATCATCCTGTCCTACATGGAATCGGATGAAAAGCTGGTGTGGGGGTTGTTATCGGCCGGTGGGTTTCTGACCATACTGCCGATCCTCACATTTTCGTTGCTCCTGCATCGTTACCTCGCACGTGGATTGACCGCGGGTGCGATCAAGTAGTGCTCGAGACAACGATCACTGCGGCGATTGCACAGTCAGACGGCCTGTGGGCGGGGAGCGATCAACCAAAGCCAGGCCGCCGAAGCGACGCTGAAACTCGGCCGCCGCGGGTTTGCAGTCGGCGCCAAGCGTGGTGGCGAGCCAGGCGTCCGCGGGACGGTATAGCAGCCGGTAGAAATCCCGCGTCAGCGCATAGGCAGCAATGCCCGGCCATTGCGGCGGCAACAGTGCGGCAGGCAGCAGCGGATCGCGCAGCAGCACGCGGCGGAACGCGTGGATCAGCAGCGTGCGCGCGGCAAAGCAATGCTGCGGGTCGAGGACTGCGCGCGCGAGAAAGTGCTCGAACCCTTCGGAATAGCGCGCGATGAACGCGCGGTAGCGGGCGGCCACGCCGTCGAGAGCGAACAGGTCGGCCGCACGCGCGGCCAGTGGCGTACCTCCCGGTCCGGTCTCGTCGTGCGACGCGAGCAGCGTGACCTTGGCGAAGCTCGCCGCCGGCACCGCAATGGTGCCGCGATGCGCCACCCGCGGGCGCGCATGCACGCCGGGCGCCAGCGTGCAGAACCCGCTCCAGGCGAGCGCTTCGCGCAGCGCCACGCGTTCACCGGCGCCGAGCGAGTCGGGCGCGACCAGCGCCACCAGCCAGCGCCCGTCCCACGTTTCCAGCTGCGGGAAGTAGATGCGGCGGTAGGCGGCGGCGAACGTGCGGCGGCCGTTTGGCGTCAGCCTATAACGGCTTTCGCGCCCCAGCGCCTGCCCGCGCAGCCAGCCTTCGGCGGCGAGCCGGTAGACACTGGTGCGCACGCTACGCTCGGCGATGCCGAACGTGCCCGCGAGATCGATCAGCGCACGCAAGCGCAGCGCCCCGCCGTGGGGCGCAAGCGAATCGCCCCAGACGGTCACGATCAACGACTTGGCACGTGGGGGATCGGCGACCAGCATGCGTGCAAGCCAACGCTCTGGCGGAGCCTTGGCCTGCGCACGACTTGATACAGAAATTGCGCCACGCATTCGGAAAGTGTATCGTAATCAACGCAGCGCTGGGTGACCCTGGCGAAGGCATCGGGCGCGAGGTGGGCGCTACCCCACGCCTGCGCCGCACGATGGCGATTCCGGACGCACCGGGACGCGCCATTCGCCCGGCGATCAGCCACTTCGAGGAGCTTCGACGATGTATGCACAATTGGTCGACACGGGTCTCGCCAAGGTCAATGACACCGCGTCGATGAGCGAAGACGAGCGCGCCTTCCAGGCGCGCATCGATGCCGACATCAAGGTGGAAGCACAGGACTGGATGCCTGACGCCTACCGGCGCACGCTGATCCGTCAAATCCAGCAGCACGCGCATTCCGAGATCGTGGGCATGCTGCCCGAGGGCAACTGGGTGACGCGCGCGCCCAGCCTCAAGCGCAAGGCCATCCTGATGGCCAAGATCCAGGACGAGGCGGGGCACGGCCTGTACCTGTATTCCGCTGCCGAAACGCTGGGCACCACGCGC
>JBDTJK010000177.1:0-6465 GCA_039935875.1 Casimicrobiaceae bacterium | reverse complement strand
CGACTGTAGATCTGGTCGGATGCGCCGCCGCCCTGGATCATGGGCACCTGGTATTTCTCGGACACCGACGACATCGCGATCACCGCGTCGCTGGCGAATGGCCCCAGCAGCAGGTTGATCTTGTCCTGCGTGACGAGCTGCACGTACTGGCGCACGCCGAGGTTGTTGTCGGACTGGTTGTCGAGGATCTTGAGTTCCAGCTTCTCCTGCGTGCCGCCGATCTTGACGCCGCCCGCCTTGTTGATCTGGTCGACGGCGAACTTGTAGCCGTCCTGATAATAGCGGCCGGTATTGGCCAGTGGTCCGGACAATTGCACCGACGCACCCAGCATGATGGGCGCGGCCGACGCGCTGGCGGCGCAGGCAAGTGTTGCGAGCAAGACGAGTGACAAGCGCTTCATTTGATCCTCCGTTGACCTGTTGACGGCACGATGCGTAGAAGCGTCACCGGAACGGAGCTTTGCGCCGTTCCCGGGTCTGTGCCGACGATATTGGTGATTATAGCGTCGGCAAGCAACGCAGTCGCCTGCCGGTTCGCGTGCGCCTGATGGCGTCTGTCGCGCGCGCCTCATGTCGTCGTTCCCCGCTCACGCCTGCCGCACGGCGTGCACAGTCGTGCCCGCGCACCGCTCCGTCCGGTACGCCTGCACCTGATACCGTCGTCCCGCGAAAGCGGGAATCCAGGGACGTTCGGTGGACGACACTGGGTCCCCGCTTGCGCGGGGATGACGGCATCACCCGCCGCAACCGGGAACCACCTCCCGCAACCGTCAACCCCACCTCCCGCGTCCGGCAACCGTCTCCACATAATCACGGACTGCCGCGTCCCCGTTACTTGCGCAACGTCAATTCCCGAACCGACGCGCGAATGCCGCATCGTCCAAGCCTCGCTCCGAGGCAACTAATGTTTCATTCGATGAAATACAATGGCGCACGATCGATCGGATCCTTGGGAGCGCGACCACATGAAATTCGGCATATTCATCTACGACGGGGTCGAGCCGATCGACTTGGCGACGTATGGTGTGCTGTCGATGGCGCGCCGCGTCGCACCCGCAATCGAGCTGTGCACGATCGCGCCGAGTGCAGGCATCGTGCAGCTCGCCAGCGGATTGCGCGTGATCGCCGATCATGGCATTGACGGCGCACCGGTGTGCGACGTGCTGGTCGTCACCGGCGGACCCGGATGGGAGACGCAGTCGAACAGTCCGGCGACGCTCGCGTTCCTGCGCGCGCAGACTTCCGCCACGCGAATGGTTTCCGTATGCACTGGCGCGTTGATTCTCGCGGCGGCCGGCGTGCTGGACGGCAAGCAGGCAACGACCAAGGTCCAGGTGGTTCCACCGGAATCGCCGCCGGTCGAACGCATGCGCAAAAGCCATCCCGCAATCGATGTGGCCGTCGCCAGTCTGGTAGACAGTGGCGGCGTCGTCACCGGCGGCGGTGTCAGCCTGTGCATCGACACGATGCTGCATGTGCTGGCGCGCGATCTCGGCGTGCAGGTGGCGATGGAAACCGCACGCATCATCGAATACTCGCGCGCATGGGAAGCCAATCGCCGGCAGTTCCCGGCAATCGTCGACGCTGCGTTCGCATGAGGTGGTACAAGCAGGCGTGCCTGGACAGCGGCGCCGGGCAACCACCGTGACCGGCGCGACAACCCGGAAAAAGCCGGCGCCGGCGAAGGCGGATCCGCCATCGGACATCGGGCAGGTGATCGGTGTAACGATGCAGCGGATGCGCCGCGACCGGCGCATGACGCTCGACCAGCTCGCTGTTTTGACCGGTTTCAGCAAGAGCTACCTGTCGAAGATCGAGAATCACCTGAGCGTGCCGCCGATCGGCACGCTGGCGAAGATCGCGCGGGCGTTCGCGTGCGACATCGGCCATTTCCTGCGCCACGACGAAGGCAGCGCGGAGGACGCGATTTCGGTTGTGCATGTCGGCGAGCGTCAGCCCGTAGTGCGCGGTGGAACCGCGTTCGGCTACGACTACTCGAGCCTTGCGCACAAGAAACGCAACAAGCAGATGGAGCCGTTCATCTTCACGTTTCCGGCGCACATCGACGTCGACACCTACTTCGAGCACGACGGCGAGGAGTTCATCCTGATCCTGCGCGGGCGCGCCGAATTCGAGACGCGGCGCAACGGCGTGGTGGAGAAGTGGATGCTGGAGAAGGGCGACAGCCTGTACATCGACTCGCAGATTCCGCATCGCGGGCGCAGCATCGGTGCCGACGCGCAGGCGCTGGTCGTCATCTACCAGCCGAAATCACCGGCCGCCGGTCCGCGCTGAACTGCGCGAGCAGGTGGCCGGTGTTCAAAGCGTCAGCGCCGCATCATGTGCGCGAACGCGCGGCATCGCCGCCGGACGGCATGTGACCAGCGTCCATGCGACCTTTGCGGCGCGTGATCACCGGTGCAGTCTCCTTGGCATACAGCACGGCGATCATCGTGACTAGCGCGATTGCGATCATCAGCACCGACACCGGCCACGTGGCGCCGTGGTTGGTGCCGACCATCGCCGCTGCGGCGATCGGGACCAGGCCTCCACCGATCGGCGCTGCGAGCTGGTAACCCAGCGACGCGCCACTGTAGCGCAGGTTGGATGGGAACATCTCGCTCAAAAAGCTTGCCTGCACGCCGTACATGATGCCGTGCCCGACCGACATGCCGATGACGAACGCCATCACCACCGTGAACGGATCGCGCGTCTGGATCGCCCAGAATATCGGGAACGCAAGCACGATCGCCGCCGAGCAGCCGAGGATGTAGATCGGCCGCCGGCCGTAGCGGTCGGACAGTGCGCCGAACAGCGGAATCGTGATCAGCTCCACCGCGGCGCCGATGGCGATGGCGCCGAGCACGAGGCTGCGCGACAGTCCGAGATTGGTCACCGCGTAACTGAGGCCGAAGATGGTGATCACGTAGATCCACGAGATCTCGGTGATGCGCGCGCCGAGGCCCAGCAACAGGTCCTTCGGATGCCGGCGAATCGTCTCCAAGACCGGGTAGCGCTCGATCCTTCCTTCGCGCACGTCGCTCTGGAACGCCGGCGTTTCCTCGATGCGCAGGCGGATGAACACGCCGATCACCACCAGCGCAGCGCTGGCAATGAATGGCACGCGCCATCCCCACGACATGAACGCCGCGTCGTCCAGGTACGCGAGCGCGAAGAACGATGCCGTGCCCAGCGCCATCCCCAGCGGAAAGCCTATCTGCACGATGCTGCCGTAGAAGCCGCGTTTTTCCGGAGGCGAATGTTCGATGGCCATCAGCACCGCACCACCCCATTCACCGCCCACTGCGATGCCCTGGATCAGCCGGCAAATCACCAGCAGGATCGGCGCCGCGACACCGATGGTGGCGTAGGTCGGCAGCAAACCGATCAGCATCGTCGCAATGCCCATGCTGACCAGCGTGAATATCAGCATCGACTTGCGACCGTGCCGGTCGCCGAAATGACTGAGGATGATCGCGCCCAGCGGCCGCGCGAAGAATCCGACGCCGATCGTGCCGATGGACAGCAACTTGCCGACCAGCGGGTCCTCCGTTGGGAAGAACAACTTGTTGAGGACCAGCGAAGCGGCTGTTGCGTAGATCAGGAAGTCGTACCACTCGATCGTGGTGCCTATCGCGCTGGCCGCTACGACAGAGCGCATCTTGGTGGGTTTGGCGTCCAGGGGTGGAGCAGGGTGCGCAGCCATTCGTTGCCTCCGTTTCGGTGATGGAAGCGATTTGCATCGCTCATGCGTGTCGACGCTCCCGGTCGGGGCCGCGCACGAGCCGCGGACGGCTCGCGATGCGCGGTAATGGCCGCGCGTCGTTTATGCAGAGGACAGCGGGCGCGGAGTTACTCGCCGGCCGCGTTGAATGTCGTCGGTTCGCGCTGCGTCTTCACCTGCTTGCGCGTGCTGGTGTCGTAGCCGGCACTGTTGCGGAAGATGTTGGGCTTGCGATAGATGGCGAGGATCGTGCAACCTTCGGCGCTGTGCGTTTCGTGCATCGACCCCGGCACGCGATAGACATACTCGCCGGCGCGGCAGATGCCGTCGTGGTCCGAGAATGAGCCCTCAAGCACCCAGCTCTGCTCGATCTCGGGATGCTTGTGGAACGGCAGCGTGGTTCCCGGCGCCCACTTCAACAGGCATGTCAGCTCGCCCGCTTCCTTGTTCTCGTAGAGCACCTTGATCTCCACGCCCTCGAATTGCGAAGGCTGCCACGACATCGCTTGCGGATTCACGTACACCGAACCGTCCGGTGTCGGCTCCAGGTGGCCTTGCAGACGCTCCTCGAATGCGCGGGTAGGTGAGCTGGACATGGTGTCATTCTCCGGTCGGCTTGCATTACGCATGGATGGCACGCACGCCTTGGTCCCTTGGGACAGATGGCCGATGCGTGCTGCCTCAGTGGACGCTAAATGGGCGGCAAGTGGATATTTGTGGCGTCCTATGAAACTTAAATTTCATGGTAGATTACCTTCGTTTCGTACGCAAGCGATTTATCAGCCATGCGCACGCTACGCGCGCCGTTCGACGATTGCGTTGCACGCACGGAACTCGGCGGCATGGGGCACTTGCACCGGTGCCCATCGGGACACGCATGCTGGTGCGGCGGCCACGCACCGCTTCGCGATTTCGCCTGACTGCGGTCAGCGCGGCGAAAGCGCCGGCGCCGACAAGGTCGCCAGTGCGTCTTCCAGCGTCTTTACCGTGCGCTCGACATTGCCCAGCTTGTCGAGTCCGAACAGGCCGATACGGAATGTCCGGTAGTGCGCAGCCTCGTCGCATTGCAGTGGCACGCCGGCCGCAGCCTGCAGGCCCGCTGCGACGAACCGGGCTCCGCTGTGCACGCCGGCGTCGTCGGTGAAGCTGACCACCACGCCGGGTGCCGCAAAGCCTTGCGCGGCGACGCTCGGAAAACCTGCGCGCGCAAGTGCGGCGCGCGCTTTCGTGCCGAGCTCCCACTGCGCGTCGCGCGCCTTGTCGAATCCGAAGCGCTCGGTCTCCTTCATCATGTCGCGCATTCGGGTCAGCGAGTCGGTGGGCAGCGTCGCATGGTACGCATGGCCCCCCTTTTCGTAGGCTTCCATGATCGCCAGCCATTTGCGCAGGTCGAGCGCGAAGCTGGTGCTGGTGGTGGCGTCGATCGCTGCGCGGGCACGCGCGTTGAGCATCACCAGCGCGAAACCTGGCGTGCTGCTCCAGCCTTTTTGCGGAGCACTGATCAGGATGTCGACTGCGCAGGCGTCCATGTCCACCCAGATGGCGCCGGACGCGATGCAATCGAGCACCATCATGCCGCCCACCGCATGCACGGCGTCGGCCATCGCACGCACGTAATCGTCGGGCAGGATGATGCCGGATGCGGTCTCCACGTGCGCCGCGAAGACCACGTGCGGACGCTCGCTACGGATCGACGCGACTACTTCGTCGATCGGGGGCGGTGTCCACGCCGATTGCACATCCGCGCTGAGCGGGCGCGCCTTCATCACCGTGGATTGCGCGGCGATCCCGCCCATGTCGAGGATCTGCGTCCACCGATAGCTGAACCAGCCATTGCGAACGATGAGGCATTTCTTGCCGGTCGCGAACTGCCGCGCAACCGATTCCATGCCGTAGGTGCCGCCGCCGGGCACGACGATGGCCGTGGTCGCGCCATAGACATGTTTCAACACGCCGGAGATGTCGCGCATCACGCCCTGGAAGCGCTGCGACATGTGATTGAGCGAGCGGTCGGTGAACACGACCGAGTATTCGAGAAGTCCGTCCGGGTCGACGGCAGGCAATAGTCCGGGCACGTTTGCTCCAGTCAGATGAGCGTGGCGAATGGGCAGACGAGCTTAGCATGCCCGTGCAAGGGGTGAATCCGGCGTTGGGGATTTGACATCGGCCGCGACGAGCATCGTCAGGCCATCGACCGGCGCACGGCATAGCCCTGCCGGCGGTCGGTCGCGGCTCTGGTCCGACGTCTCGACGGCGCCGGTCGATGCGCAGTCGGCGAGCTACATCGCCTATATCAACAACGGCGGCGTGCGCCGCCTGCATCCCGACTTCGGCGGCGTGGCGGAAGGCGACGGCATCTATGGCATGCCCTACGCGGTTGTCGGCGCTGCGCAGCCGAAGCTCGCCGTGCAGTTCGGCTATGCCGACGAGAGCGATGGCGTCGACCGTGCGTCAGGCAGGACGGCAGTTGCGCGGCTCCCACAGTGCCTCTTTTCCGCATGTACAACAACGGGCAGGGCGGCGCGCCCAATCATCGTTACACGACTGATATCGGCGTGCGCGCAACGAGGCTGTCGGCGGGGTGGATTGCGGAAGGCCGCGGGCCGGTTGGCGTCAGCGGCTGCGTCGCGCCGTAGTCGCTGGCCCCAATGTCATCGTTGCGTAGGTCGCAACCGACATCGATTGCGTCGTGCGTCCGATGCATCAGCAGAAGCGCCCGGTGCACGATTGAATCAGCCGCA
>JBDTJK010000176.1:0-3364 GCA_039935875.1 Casimicrobiaceae bacterium | reverse complement strand
GTCATGTGGTCGACGACGCCGGGCAAGGCCTGCGCGACGCTGTCCGCAGCGCGCTGCGGTGACATCCCGAACTTCTGCGCGATCTCGGACAACTGCCCCTGTCCGAGCACCTGCTGCAGTACGTCGGCATTGATTGGCATGTTCGGCGCGCCCGGCGTCAGCCACGACTGCGCGGCACCGCCGTGTCCGGCTTGTGTGAACTGCTGCAGCAGCGCGCCGATACCGCCCTGCTGCTGGATCACCTGCAGCACCATCTGCAGCACCGGGTTGGCTGGATGCGCCCCACTGTCCGGCAGTGCATTGCCGGGCATCCCGCCGCCCAGTCCGCCGCCGCCCATCTGTCCGAGCACGTTGTTCAGCAATCCATCGAGCAGTCCCATTGCCGTTTCCCTGGAGTTTGGCGTTGCCTGCCTAGGGCCGAATGTAGGCAAAGCCCTGCTGCTGCTTCTGCATCAGCTCGACGACGCCCGACGGCACGTAACCGATCCGGTTCAGCATGTCGGCCTTCGACAGCTTGGCGTTGTGCATCGTATTCTCGCAGGCGACGACCTTGACGCCGGCTGCGAGTGCTTCGTCAATGCGGCCGCCGACGGCCGACTCCATCTTCAGCATGTTGATGCCCGGACCGTAGGCGACGATTTCCACCGCGACGTTCTGCGCACCGAGATCGGCCTGGATGTTCTTCGCGTTGTTGAGCGCCAGGTTCCACTTGCCGGGATCGTTGTCACTGACTTGCAGCACGACCTTGCTCGCCGGCGCCGGCGATTGCGCCGGGACGCCGCTGGCAAAGGCGAGCGCAAGCACGATCGCACTCGCGAATCGGATCAGGGAAAGGCGGGGAAGGTTGGGCATGTGCGCTCCGCTGGGCAAAGCGAGCAGTGTAGCGCACGTCACGGCGCGCGCGGTACTCTGCTATTGTGCAGATTCCTTTCCCACCGGGCGACCGTCATGCAGCCTGTGCAGACCGACGACGCGAGCCTCGCGCTGTTCTGCGATTTCGAAAACGTCGCGCTCGGCGTGCGCGACGCCAAGTACGAGAAGTTCGACATTGGCAAGATCCTGGAACGGTTGCTGCTGAAGGGCAGCATCGTCGTCAAAAAAGCCTATTGCGACTGGGAGCGTTACAAGACGTTCAAGGCGCCGATGCACGAGGCCAATTTCGAGCTGATCGAGATCCCGCACGTGCGCCAGTCGGGCAAGAACTCGGCCGACATCCGCATGGTCGTCGATGCGCTCGATCTCTGCTACACCAAAGCGCACGTCGATACGTTCGTGATCATCAGCGGCGATTCGGACTTTTCACCGCTGGTGTCGAAGCTGCGCGAGAACAACAAGCGAGTGATTGGCGTCGGCGTCAAGAATTCGACGTCCGACCTCCTGATCGCGTGCTGCGACGAATTCATCTACTACGACGACCTGGTCCGCGAGAAGCGCAAGCCCGCCGTCAAGAAGGCGGCGAAGCCCAGCGCCGGCGCCGCGGCACCGCGCAAGAACGACGTCAAGGGAGACGATGAGCGCCGCCAGGAAGCGACGGACATGATGATGGAGACGGTCGAAGCGCTCGTCGCCGAGCGCGGCGAGGACGACAAGATCTGGGGCTCGATGGTCAAGCAGGCGCTGAAGCGGCGCAATCCCGGGTTCAACGAGTCGTACTATGGCTACCGGTCGTTCAACGAGTTGCTCGAGGACGCCGGCGAAGCGGGGCTGCTGTCGCTCGCTCGCGACGACAAGTCGGGCGGCTACCTGGTGCGGCTGACCGAGGAGTAGGCAGGGTCGCGGCCCGCGAAGACGGAACTTGCGCGCCGCACCACCGGGCGCGCAGCTCAGCTGCGTGGCTTGCGCGCGGTCTTTGCTACGCGCCCTGCAGGCGCGGTCCCGCCGGCATCGATCGTCGCCCGCACGATCCCCAGTTGCGCCAGCAGGCGCTGGGCATTGCGCGGCGCGTGCACCTTGTCGGTGTTGTCGAAATAGCAGAATACGTCGCGGCCGCTGCGCGCCTTCGCCGCCGGGCGTGCGATCCGCGGCCCGTTTGCAATCGATCCGTCCCGCCACAGATCGATGCGTGCAGCCCACGCGTCGATCTGTGCATCGCAGTAGCCACTTCGGTAGAGCGCGCTCGCGCCGTGCAGCCGCACGTAGACGAAATCGCTCGTGACATCGAGATATTCGGGCCAGCGGCCGGCGGTGTCGGCCACCACGAAGGCGACGCCCTCGTTGCGCAGCATCGTGATGAAACGTGGCGTGACGAAACTCTCGTGGCGAACCTCCACGGCATGCCGCAGTGGCCGTACGCCGGAACCATAGCCGAGCACGCAACGCCCGCTGACCTTGGCGTCGTGCCGGCGCGCCAGCGCGGCTGCCGCCTTGGTGTCGCGCGGCAGCATGGCCAGGAAATCGCCAACCAGCGCCGCGTCGAATTTCAGGTTGGGCGGCAATTGCCACAGGATCGGCCCGAGCTTCGTGCCGAGGTTGGCGATGCCCGATGCGAAGAAATTGGCAATGGCGGTACACGGCTCGCGCAGCCGGAGTACGTGCGTGATGAACTTCGGGGCCTTGACGCTGAACACGAAGTCGTCGGGCGTCTGGTCATGCCACGCCTGCCAGCTGCCCGGCGCCTGCAGCGAGTAGAACGAGCCGTTGAGCTCGATCGTCGGCAATGCGCGCGACGCGAATTCGAGTTCGCGTCGCTGCGGCAGGTCACCGGGATAGAACGTCTTGCGCCACGGCGGATAGCGCCAGCCGGAAATGCCGATTCGCGCGATGCCTTGCTTGGCCATGATTGCAAGAGTGTGCTGCGAAGGTACG
This sequence comes from Casimicrobiaceae bacterium, assembly GCA_039935875.1. GTDB lineage: Bacteria > Pseudomonadota > Gammaproteobacteria > Burkholderiales > Casimicrobiaceae > VBCG01. Next base: position 559 of record JBDTJK010000176.1, on the reverse strand, counting down.
CCGCGCAGCGTCGGACAGCGCCGCGTCCGCCTGTCGGCGCGCGACGACTGCGCGGTTCACGCGAGCTGCAGTCCGCGCTGCATCAAGCCTTCGAGTAGACCTCCGCACCCTTTTTCACGAACTCGATGGCCTTCGATTCCATTCCCCTGGCGAGGGCATCGGCCTCGGCGATGCCCTGTTTCTTCGCGTATTCGCGCACGTCCTGCGTGATCTTCATCGAGCAGAAGTGTGGGCCGCACATCGAGCAGAAATGCGCGAGCTTCGCGCCGTGCTGCGGCAACGTCTCATCGTGGAATTCGCGCGCCTTGTCAGGATCGAGCCCCAGGTTGAACTGGTCCTCCCAGCGGAACTCGAAGCGCGCCTTCGACAGCGCGTTGTCGCGCATCTGCGCGCCGGGATGTCCTTTGGCGAGGTCGGCGGCGTGTGCTGCGAGCTTGTACGCCATGATGCCGTCCTTGACATCGGCCTTGTTCGGCAGGCCGAGGTGCTCCTTCGGCGTGACGTAGCACAGCATCGCCGTGCCGTACCAGCCGATCATGGCGGCGCCGATGGCGCTGGT
>JBDTJK010000175.1:0-12872 GCA_039935875.1 Casimicrobiaceae bacterium | reverse complement strand
GCCGATTCGACACAACCGGGCAGGTCGTGCGCGGCGTCGCGCGTGATGATGCACAGCGACAAGGGAAGCAATTCGGCCATGAACCGGCGACGGGCAGCGGGATGTTTCGGAAAGGCGCGATTTTACGTGGTTTCGTGCCCGGACTCCCGTTTGTCGCCATTGGCGCCATGACGCGAATACTGGTCGTGCGCCCGTCGTCGCTGGGCGACGTCGTCTATGCGCTGGCCATATGTGCCGATATCCGGCGCTACGATCCCCTCGCGGTCATCGACTGGGTGGCCGAGGAATCATTCGCCGCGCTGCCCGCACTCGACGCCGACGTGCGCGCGGTGATCCCCATCGCGCTGAGACGCTGGCGCTCGTCACTGGCGCGAGTGTCGACGTGGCGCCAATTCGCCGCCTTCCGTGTCGCGATGAGATCCGTCGACTACGACGCGGTGATCGACCTGCAGGAGCAGGTAAAGGGGGCGATCATCGCGCGCATCGCGCGCGGGCGCCGCCACGGGCTCGCGGCAGCGTCGATCCGCGAACCACTTGCGACGCTGCTGCACGACGTCCACCACGTCGTCGACCGCGATATCCATTTCGTCGCAAAGTGCCGCACGATTGCCGCAAGCGCGCTCGGCTACGCGATAAGCGGAGCGCCGCGCTGGAACTGGAAGGCGCTTGCGGCGGCGGCCGCGACGCCTGCAATGCCCTACGCGGTACTGGTCACCGCGACCTCGCGCACCGGCAAATTGTGGCCCGAAGCTCAATGGCGTGCACTCGCGTCGCACCTTGCGCAGAACGGCCTGATCGTCATGCTGCCCTGGGGCACACCCGCAGAGGAAGCGCGCTGCCGGCGCATCGCTGAAGGCAATTCGCTCGCCTGCGTACCGCCGCGCCAGCCGCTGCACGATGTCGCCGCGCTGCTGGCACACGCGGCGCTGGTGACCGGCGTGGACACCGGCCTTACGCATCTCGGGGCAGCGCTCGGCACGCCGACGATCGCGCTGTTCACCGACACCGATCCCGGGCTGGCAGGCGTCGCGATCTGCGGCGGCGATGCACGCGACCTGGGCGGCAAGGGCAACGTGCCAACGCTCGCGGAAGTCGTCGACGCGGTCGGCGATGCCTATCGCCGGATTCCACGTTGCTGATGCGCTCCGTCTACACGCTGTTGTGGTGGTGCGCGCTGCCCTGGCTGCTGTTGCGGTTGTGGTGGCGCGGACGCAAGGAGCACGGTTACCGCCTGCGCAAAGGGGAACGATTCGGTCATTACGCGGACCCCGCCACAAAGGGGGGACTGTGGGTCCACGCCGTGTCCGCCGGCGAAATGCGCGCCGCAGCGCCACTTGTCGAGCGCCTGCTCCTGCAGCACCCACATGTACCGCTGCTGGTCACCTCGATGACCGCCACCGGGGCTGCCGCGGCGCGCGCGCTATACGGAAGCCGCGTCACGCATGCGTGGCTTGCGTATGACGCGCCGTCCGCGGTCGCGCGCTTTGTCGCGCATTTCGCGCCGCGTGCGGGCATCGTCATGGAGACGGAGGTGTGGCCAAACCTGCTGCGCGCATGCGCACGTGCGGGTGTCGCCGTCTATCTCGTCAATGCGCGACTGTCGCCGCGTTCGGCGCGCGGCTATGCACGCATCGGCGCGCTGGCGCGCGAGACTTTCGCCGCATTCGATGGCGTCGCCGCGCAGACCGCTGCCGACGCAGCGCGCATCACGCAGCTTGGCGCGCGCGATGTCGTCGTGTGCGGCAACCTCAAGTTCGACGTGGAGATCGCGCCCGCACAACTTGCGCTGGCGATAACGCTGCGCGAGCGCCAGGGCGGGTCGCGGACGGTGCTGCTGGTCGCCGCGACCCGCGACGGCGAGGAGGCACTGATCATCGACGCGCTCATCGCCGCGCCGTTGCCGGACAACGCGCTGACGGTGATCGTGCCGCGTCATCCACAGCGCTTCGACGACGTCGCGGCGTTGCTGCGTGCACGCGGATGCGCGTTCGTGCGCCGCAGTGCCGCGCTCGGCGTCGGCGCCGACGTGCGCTTCGTGCTGGGTGACTCGATGGGCGAGATGGCCGCCTACTACGCCGCTGCGGATGTGGCATTCGTCGGCGGCAGCCTGCTGCCGTTCGGCGGGCAGAACCTGATCGAGCCGATCGCCCAGGGGATCCCGACGTTGATCGGCGCGCACACCTACAACTTCAGAGACGTTGCGGCAAGTTCAGTGGAGGCAGGTGCGGCGCTGCGCGTGGCAGATGCGGCCGATCTCGTGGCACGCGCCGCGGCGCTGTTGTCCGATCCGCAGCAACGAACTGCGATGCGCGAGCGGGCCCTCGCATTTCATGCAGCCCAGCGCGGCGCGATCGATCGATTGTGGCGCTGGCTGGCGCCGAAGGTTGCGAGCGCGTTGCAGCAGCGCAGCAGGGGGTGAGACGCCGCAGGAATCAGCCCTGCAGGCGACGGTTCAGGTCTTCCAGGTCTTCCTCGTTCAATGTGCCGACGGCGGCTTTCAGCCGCAGCACGCCGATCAGGTAATTGAAGTAGGCCGATGCGAGATCACGGCGGGCGGTGAACACGTTCTGCAGGGTGTTCAGCACGTCGAGGTTGGTGCGCACGCCGACTTCCTGGCCCACTTTGTTGGAATCGTAGGCGACTTCCGCCGAATGCACCGCCTGCGCGTCGGCCTTGATCGACGCTACCGAGCTTTGCACGCCCAGGAATCCGGTCTGCGCGTTGAACAACGCGTTGCGCCGCGCCGCTTCCAGTGACTGCCGCGCATTGTCCTGCAGAGCGATCGCCTCGCGCACCTTCGAGTTGATGAACCCGCCCTGGTAAATCGGCACGTTCAGCGCGATGCCCACCTGTCCCGAATGCGCGTTGTAGTTGTTGGAAAAATTCGTCGAGCCGTTACCGTATTGGCCGCCGACGCTCGCCACCAGGTCGATCGTCGGCAGGTGTGCGGCACGCTGGCGATCGACCTCGAGCGAGGCGATCTGCAACGTCGATTGCGCCACGCGAATGGCAGGGTTCTCACGCAACGCGAGGTCGTTCCAGAACTGGGGGCTGTCTGGCTCCGGCGGCATCGGGTCGAAATTCTGCGCCAGCTTCGCGAGGGTGCCCGGCGCGCGGTTGATGATCGCGCGCAGCGCTGCCAACTTGTTGTCGTAGTCGTTGCGCGTCGAAATCTCGCTGGCGACGATCTGGTCGTATTTCGCCTGCGCTTCATTGGTATCGGTGATCGTTGCAACGCCGACTTCGAAGTTGCGCTTGGCCTGCGCAAGCTGCTCGGACACCGCCGCCTTCTGCGCGCCCACCAGCTCGGTGTTGTATTGCGCGAGAAGCACGTCGAAATAGGCTACCGTCACGCGCAGCATCAGGTCCTGCTGCGCCGTCGACAGCACGTAGTCCGCCTGCGCCACCTGTTCGCGCGCCTGGTCGTACAGCAGCACATTGCCGACGCGGAATATCGGCTGCGACGCAGACACCGACAGTGAGCCCGCGCCGTAATTGCGGCCGACGTCGCCCCCCTGGGCGCCCGCAACGTGCTGGTCATAGCGGTTGACATTGATCGCGGCACCGGCCGCCACGCTCGGCAACAGCCCGGCACGTGCCTGCGGAAGTTTTTCCTGCGTCGCCTGCCAGATCGCGCGCGCCGACGCGAGTGCAGGATCGTTCTGCTGCGCGTCGTGGTAGATCTGCAGCAGATCGTCGCCGCGCGCGGGCGCCGCGCCCACGAGGATCAGCAGAAACACGAGTGTCGTGAGTTTCATTGGCGTTGCGTTTTCGTGAGTGACGCGTTGTGTTCAGTACCGGCGCATCGCCGGATCCACCGATTGCGCCCACGCCTCGACGCCGCCTTCGAGGTTGTGCGCGGTGTAGCCCTGGCGCGCCAGCCACGCGGTGACGATTGCGCTGCGCTGCCCGGTATGGCAGACGATCACCAGCTCGCGCTCGCGCGGCAGCTCACCGAGCCGCTGCTGCAGTTCATGCATCGGCAGCCGCTGCGCGACATCGATCGCGCAGATTTCGAGTTCCCAATTTTCGCGCACGTCGACCAGCAGCGGCGCGGCGCGCGACGCATCCGCCAGCCACGCCGCCACGGCCGCCGGAGTGAGTTCCGAGATCAAAACTCGAAGCGCGAAGGTGACGGCGCGTTTTGCAGCGGCGCGATCACGGTTTCGAACAGCGTGCGCGAAACACGCGCGCCCGGCGCCGACCAGCGGGCGATCTGCGCGATCATTGCCGGCGCGTCGCCGACGACAGCAAACACGCGTCCCCCGGGATTGAGCTGGGCGAACCAGGATTCGTCGAGCAGCGGCGTCGAACCGGTCAGCACGATGGCGTCGTAGGTCTCGCTGCCGAAGCCGCGCGCGCCGTCGCCAGTCTCCACCTGAACGTCGGCAAGGCCATGCGTCGCAAGTCGCGCGCGCGCCGCGTCGGCCAGCGACGGATCGATCTCGATGCTGGTGACGAATGCCCCAAGGCTGCGGCACAGCGCGGCGAAGTAGCCGCTGCCGGTGCCGATTTCCAGCACGCTTTCGCCGCGGCGCAGCGCGAGTTCCTGCAACACCCTCGCCTCCATCCTGGGTGACCACATCGACGATCCGTTGCCCAGCGGGATCTCGACGTCGGTAAATGCGAGGTCGCGATAGCGCGTGGGCACGTAGTCCTCGCGCTTGACCTTGAACAGCAACTGCAGCACGTCGGGATCGAGTACTTCCCACGGCCGGATCTGCTGCTCGACCATGTTGAAACGCGCCTGTTCGTAATTCATCGGATGTGGGTTCTGCAGCATGGTTGACCCGTGGGTCGTGGATTATGTCGTCGCCATTATCCCGCGTCCACCGCCGCAGCCGCCCGGCGGCTGCAACTCAAGCCGACGTCGATCATTCCCCGGCCACGGGTTCCACCGTCACCGCCACGGCCCCCGCCTGCGCCCGAGCGTCCACCCGCGCCGCGCGGCGCGCCTGGCGCCGCGTCGCCCACCCATCCAGGTAGGAATACAGCACCGGCACGACCAGCAGCGTCAAAAGAGTCGACGTGATGACGCCCCCGATGATCGCCCGTCCCATCGGTGCCTGTGTCTCGCCACCTTCACCAAGGCCGAGCGCCAGCGGCAGCATGCCGCCGATCATTGCCGCGGTGGTCATCAGGATCGGCCGCAGCCGCACCTGCCCCGCCTGCATCAGCGCCTCGTGCAACGTCGCCCCCCCGCGACGCGACCGGTTGGCGAAGTCGACCAGCAGGATCGCGTTCTTGGTCACGAGACCCATCAGCATGATGAACCCGATCATCGAGAAAATGTTCAACGTCGTGCCGGTCAGCAGCAGCGCCAGGAACACGCCGATCAGCGAGAACGGCAACGATGCCATGATTGCGAGCGGCTGCGTGAAGCTGGCGAATTGAGACGCGAGAATCAGGTAGATGAAGATCACCGCCAGTCCAAGTGCCGCCAGCGCCGCGTTGAACGCATCGACCATGTCCTGCTGCTGGCCGCCGATCGAGAAGCGGTAGCCCGGTGGCAGCACCGTTTCCTTGACGATGCGGTCGACATCGCTGCCGACGTCACCCGACGGACGGCCCTGGGCGCCGGCATACAGTGCAACACGACGCTGCAGCGCCTCGCGCTTGATGATCTGCGGGCTGGTGGACTCGACGATTTCCGCCACCTGGCGCAACGGCACCATCCGCGCTTCGCCGTTGGGGCCGAGCTTGTTGGTCGGCAGGTACAGGTTGCCCAAATCGGACGCGAGCTCGCGGCGATTGCGCGCGAGCTGCACGTTGACTTCATAATTCTGTCCGTCCGGCGCCAGCCAGTAGCTGATGGTGTCGCCCGCGATCAGCGGCCGCAGCGTCGCTCCGACCTGTTGCACGTTGATGCCGAGCTCGGCGGCAGCGTCATTGTTGACGCGGATCGACAGCGCCGGGTTGGCCGCCTTGTCCGACGTCTCGAGGTCGGCGATACCGGGCACCTTGGCGACGCGCGCCTTCAACACCCCCATCAGTTGGGACAGCGTCTCGGGGTCCGGCCCCAGCACGTTGACGAAGATCGGGCGATCAAAGCCCAGTGAAAGCTCGATGCCGGCGATCGGCAGCACCACCTTGCGGATCGCGATCTCGAGATCCTTCTGCGAGCGCTGGCGCTTGGCGCGGTCGGTGAGGCGCAGGTCGACCCGCGCGTAGTTGCGGCCCTCGTCGGTGCCGACCGTCGTCATCGCCAATTCGATCTCGGGGAACCCCTTCAGCACCTGCTCGACCTGCTGCACCTTGCCGTTGGTGTAGTCGAGGCTCGAGCCCACCGGCGTGTTGAGACGCAGCGAAATGAAGCCCTGGTCGGACTGCGGCACGAATTCGGTCCCGACCAGCGGCACGACGAGGAAGCTCGCGACGAACGTGACCAGCGCGATCACGATCACCTTGATCCGGTGCGCGAGCGCCCACTCAAGCACTGCGCCGTACACGCGATGCATCCACTCGATGAATTGTTCGACACCCTGCATCACGCGGCCGAGCCAAGGGACGCGCGCGAAGCGCCGCTCGGGCGGGTCGTGCCACAACGAGGACAGCATCGGATCGAGCGTGAAGCTGACGAACAGGCTGACCAACACCGCCACCGCCACGGTCACGCCGAACTGGAAGAAGAAGCGGCCGATGATGCCGCTCATGAACGCGATCGGCACGAACACCGCGACGATCGCGAACGTCGTCGCCATCACGGCGAGCCCGATCTCGTCGGTTCCGTCGCGCGCCGCGTCGGCGTGGCTCTTGCCGAGCCCCAGGTGGCGCACGATGTTCTCGCGCACGACGATGGCGTCGTCGATCAGCAGTCCGATGCACAGCGATAGCGCCATCAGCGTCAGGAAGTTGAGCGAAAAGCCGAACGCATTGAGCGCAATGAACGTCGCCACCACGGCGATCGGCAGCGTGAGCCCGGTGATGATCGTGCTGCGCCAGCTGTGCAGGAACAGGAACACGATCAACACGGTCAACAGGCCGCCCTCGAGGATCGTGTGCTTGACGCGGTCCACGCTGCGCTCGACCTGCGACGCCGCGTTGTTGACGACGCGCAACTCGATGTCGGACGGAAGGCGCGTCTTCAGCACGTCGATCGCCTTTTGCACTTCGTGGCCCGTCTCGACGATGTTGGCGTCCTGCGCCTTCAACAGGTCGATCGTGATCGCCGGATGTCCGTTGATGCGCGCGATCGACGTCTCTTCCTTCTCGCCGTCGATCACATCGGCCACCTGCGACAGGTAGACCGCACCGCCGCCCTGCTGCGCGACGATGATGCGCGCGAACTGCGACGGCTCCTTGATCTTGCCTTCGACGCGCACCACGGTGTCGCTGGGCCCGCGCGACAGGCGCCCGGCAGGCACATCCTGGTTGGCCGCGCGCACGGCGTTCATCACCTGGTCGACGCCGATGCCGAGCGACGTCAGTGCGTTGGGCTTGACCTGGATGCGGATCTCGCGCGTCACGCGTCCGTTGACGTTGATGCGTGCGACGCCGGGCACGTTCTCCAGGCCGCGCACGATCGTCTGGTCGGTCAGCGACGTCAGTTCGCGCAATCCCGTGGTCGGCGACAGCACGGCGAGCGACAGCACCGGCTGCTCGTTCTCGGAGTCGGCGCGCACGATCAGCGGATCCTTGGCGTCGCGCGGGAACAGCGGTCGCGTCTGCGAGACCTTGTCGCGCACATCCTGCATCGCGCGGTTCATGTCGGTGTCGAGGCGAAACTCGGCGAACACCGTACTCGAGCCTTCGAGCGAATTGCTGCGGATGATCTTGACCCCGGCGACCGTGTTGAGCGCGTATTCGAGCGGCTTGGTCACGTCGGACTCCACCGCCTCGGGAGCGGCACCCGGATAAACCGTGGTCACCACCACGAACGGCAGGCTGACGTCGGGCATCTGCTCGACGCGCAGGCGCTGGTACGAGAACGCACCGAGAACGGTGATGCCGACCATCACCATCGTCGCGAAAACGGGATTGGCGATCGAGGTGCGCGTGATCCACATGGCTTCCTGCCTCGCTCCGCTCAGCCGCTGCGCGTCGCAGGCACGACCGAGGTGGCCTTGACCAGTACCGGCGCACCTTCCTTGAGGTTCTCGAAGCGGCCCGCGAGCACCGGCAGGTTGTCCGACAGCCGCGTCTTGATCTCGATGACACCGGCATCGTCATCGCGGCGGCCGGTGACGACGATGCGTTTCGCAAGCTTGCCGCCGTCGATCGCCCACACATAGGTGAGTCCCGCCTCGGTGCGCACCGCGGCGACCGGTAGCGTGGCCACCGGCGCCGAGGATGCGAGCGCGATCCTGCCCTCGGCGAACATGCCGCCCCGCAGGCTGGAGTCCGCGTTCATCAAGGTGACGTGCACCAGGATCGCTCGGGTGCCGGGCTCGGCAGTGGGGTTGATGCGATCGATGCGGCCAGTGAAACGACGCTCGGCAAAGCCGTCGACGCGCAGGTTGACGCTCATGCCGACCTTGAGTTCGGGAATGTCGCTGGCCGGAACCATCGCCTGCAGCTCGAGCTCGCGCAGGTCGACGATCGTGACCAGCGGCGCGTCGAACGGGACTTTTTCGCCCGGCTGCACATGGCGCTTGGCCACCGTGCCGGTCAGCGGCGCCAGCACCGCCCCGTCGCGCAATGCGATCTGCGCGCTCTTCAATTGCGCCTCGGCCGACTTGACGCTGCCGCCGGCGACGTCGAAACCCGAGTCCGAGCTGTCGAACGCGTTTTGCGAGATGAACTTCCGGTCCAGCAGCTTAAGGTTCATCGCTCGTGTCTTGGTCGCGAGCGCCAGTTGCGCGCGGGCGCTCTCGAGCGCGCCGACGCGTTCGGCCACCTTGGCGTCGAGATCGGCGGTATCGAAGCGCGCGATCAACTGCCCGGCCGTCACCGCATCGCCCTCGCGCAGCGTGATCTGGCGGATTTCGCCCGAGACCTTGGCCTTGACCACCACCTGGTTGAGCGGCTGTAGCGTGCCGGAAACCGGCAACCAGCGATTCAGCGGTTGCGCACGCACGTAGCTGAGGTCCGAAGGCGTGAATTCCAGCGTCAGCGCGGCGCGTGGATCGGTGCCTTGCTGACTGTCGGCGCGCTTCGCGACGCGCAACGCGACCACCGCCGCCAGCGCCGCGATGACCAGCACGGCGCACAGCACGCCGACGGCCCGGCGCCGGGTCCAGATACGTTTCATTCGAGTTTCCCCCAAAAGCGGCACGCGTGTGCGCTTGTGACGCAGCGCGCGAAGTCAGGCCGCCCCTCGTTGCATGGTAATGCGGGTTGGATGCCGTGACGAGGCTCCGGAGATTCACCCGACCGGCCCTCAAGCTACCGACCGGCGCAGCGTGGTGCAACGCCGCTGCGACGAGGCGCCGCCGGCTGCGACGAACGGAGTCGGCCGCACATGGAGGATAATGCGCGACCGGCCTGGCGGACGCCGGCGGTTCTGGCCGCAATTGGCACTGCCAGAGCGCCGCCCCGATAATTTAATGTTTTCCTCATTCACCCTACCCTCGTCGGAGGATCTCGCATGAACGTTCCGCAAAAGCTCGGCCTGTCCCTGGTGGCAGCCGCGCTCATGACAGCCTATGGCTGCAGCAACAAGGAAGAGCCGAAGCAGGCGTCCGTAGCTCCCGCTGCGGCGCCGGCCGACCAGTCCGTTACCGTCACCATCGGCAGCGCTGGCCCGCTGACAGGTGGCATCGCCCACCTCGGCAAGGACGACGACAACGGCGTGCGCCTCGCGATCGACCAGGCCAACGACAAGCACCTCAAGATCGGCGGCAAGGAGATCAAGTTCGTCGTCGACAGCGAAGACGACCAGGCCGATCCCAAGCTCGGCCCGACGATCGCCCAGAAGTTCGTCGACGAGAAGGTCGCCGGCGTCGTCGGCCACCTCAACTCGGGTGTGACGATCCCGGCCTCGGCCGTCTACAACCAGGCCGGCATCCCGATGATTTCGGGCTCGGCCACGAACCCGAAGCTTACCGAGCAAGGCTTCAAGAACATTTTCCGCGTCGTCGGGCGTGATGACCAGCAGGGCCCGGCCGTCGCGCAATACCTGGAATCGCTGAAGGTGAAGAAGGTCGCGATCGCTGACGATGCCACCGCCTACGGCGAAGGACTTGCCAACGAGGTCGAGAAGACGTTGAAGGCTGCCGGCGTGCAGATCGTCGCGCGGGAGAAGACCAACGACAAGGCAACGGACTTCAAGGCGATCCTGACCAAGATGAAGGGCAAGAAGCCCGACGCAATTTTCTACGGCGGCATGGACGCCACGGGCGGCCCGATGCTGAAGCAGGCACGCGAGCTCGGCATCAAAAGCGTGTTTTCGTTCGGCGACGGCGCCTGCACGGCGGAAATGTCCAAGCTCGCGGGAACCGCGTCCGAAGGCATGATCTGCTCGCAGGCCGGCCTGCCGGTGGAAGCGGCGAGCAAGGCGTTCGTGACGGCGTTCAATGCCAAGTACGGCGAGATCAAGCAGTACGCGCCGTTTTACTACGATGCCGCCAACATCCTGATCGCCTCGATGCAGAAGGCCGATTCCGTCGATCCGGCGAAGTATCTGCCGGAACTGCAGAAGATCAGCTACGACGGCGCGACCGGGCACATCGAGTTCGACGACAAGGGCGACCGCAAGAACGCCGAAATCACGATCTTCACGCTGAAGGATGGCAAGGTCGTGCCGATCGCCGTGGTCAAGGGCGGCAAGTCGACCTCGTTCGACGACTACATGAAGACGGCCGGCAGCGCGGCGCCGGCGGCAGCAGCGCCGGCAACTGCTCCGGCAACCACCCCTGCAGCCGAGCCCAAGAAATAGGGCGTTCCTCGCGGCAAGTGACGACGGCGCCCCCGGGGCGCCGTTTTTTTTGGCCACGTGTTGCTGGCCATTGCTCCCCGGTGTCGGTTGCAGCGACAATCCGTCCCGTACCCCGCCTTGCGAACGGACTGCGCGCTGGATATTTTCCTGCAACAGATGGTCAACGGCCTCACGCTCGGCAGCGTGTACGCGGTCGTCGCGCTGGGCTACACGATGGTCTACGGCATCGTCCAGCTGATCAATTTCGCGCACGGCGAAGTTGTGATGATCGGCGCGATGGTCGCGTACTCGGTGATCTCGGCGTTGACCGCGACGCAGATCCACCTGCCACCGCTGGCGATCGTCGCGATCGCGACGCTGGCTGCGGTTCCCGTATGCATGATCCTCGGTTACCTGCTCGAGCGTGTCGCGTACCGGCCATTGCGGCGCGCGCCGCGGCTTGCGCCACTGATCACCGCGATCGGCCTGTCGATCATCCTGCAGCACCTGGCGCTGCTCATCTGGAGCCGCAACCCGCTGCCGTACCCGCAGGTAGTGAAGACGGTCTCGTATGCGCTGACCGGCAATGCGGGCGGCGCGACGATCACCAACGTGCAGATCGCGATCCTGCTGATGTCGGCCGCGATGATGGGCGGATTGTTGCTGCTCGTCTATCGCACGCGTCTCGGCATCGCGATGCGTGCCACGTCGCAGAACCAGGTGGTGGCCGGCCTGATGGGCATCAACATCGACAGCGTGATCGCGATCACGTTCGCGATCGGCGCAGGACTTGCCGCGGTGGCCGGCGTGATGGTCGGCAGCTACTACGGCGTCGCGCATTACCAGATGGGATTCCTGCTCGGCCTCAAGGCATTCTCGGCTGCGGTGCTCGGGGGAATCGGCAATCTCGGCGGCGCAGTGCTCGGCGGCCTGTTGCTCGGCGTCATCGAGGCACTCGGCGCCGGTTACGTCGGCGACCTGACCAACCTGTGCCAGCTCGCGCCGTGGTTCGATGCGCTTAAGCTGCGCTGCGACGGCGATCCCAACCTCGCGCTGTTCGGTTCCAACTACCAGGACGTGTTCGCGTTCCTGGTGCTGATCTCGGTGCTGATCTTCAGGCCATCCGGCCTGCTTGGCGAGCGCGTGGCAGACCGTGCGTGAATCGATGACGCTCCCCTCACTTCGCGAGCTGTTTGACCGGCAGCGCAATCCGCGCGTCGCATGGGCCGGAATCGTGCTGATGACGCTTGCGCTGCTCGCGCTGCCGTTCGCGCTGGCCGGCGTCGGCACCGCGTGGGTGCGCATCACCAACCTCGCGATCCTCTACTGTTTTTTGGCACTCGGTCTCAACATCGTCGTCGGCTTCGCCGGATTGCTCGACCTCGGCTACATCGCGTTCTACGCGGTGGGCGCCTACGTCTACGCGTTGCTGGCGAGCCCGCATTTCAACATCCACCTGCCGTTCTGGGTGATCCTGCCGATCGGCGCCGCGGTCGCCTGCCTGTTCGGCGTGCTGCTCGGCACGCCGACGTTGAAGCTGCGCGGCGATTACCTGGCCATCGTCACGCTCGGCTTCGGCGAGATCGTCCGCATATTCCTCAACAACCTGTCGCAGCCGGTCAACATCACCAACGGCCCGCAGGGTATCTACATGATCGATCCGTTCCATTTCGGATCGTTCTCGTTCGCGCAGGCGCAGGTCGCCGGCGGTCTCAATTTCAGCGGACCGGTCAAGTACTACTACATACTGCTGGCGGCGCTGGTGCTGTCGATCATCATCAACCTGCGCCTGCAGGATTCGCGCGTCGGCCGCGCGTGGGAGGCGATCCGCGAGGACGAGATCGCAGCGCGCGCGATGGGGATCAACACGCGCAACATGAAGCTGCTCGCGTTCGCGATGGGTGCGTCGTTCGGCGGCATCGCTGGCGGCATGTTCTCCGCGATCCAGGGTTTCATCAGTCCCGAGAGTTTCATCCTCGTCGAGTCGGTGATGGTGCTGTCGATGGTGGTGCTGGGGGGCATGGGCAACGTGTTCGGCGTGGTACTCGGCGCGCTGCTGCTGTCCTTCATCCCGGAG
>JBDTJK010000174.1:0-3075 GCA_039935875.1 Casimicrobiaceae bacterium | reverse complement strand
CTGGCAAGTGGAAGGGACAGACGCTGACCATCGTGTCGCCGTTCGAAGCGGTGGGCGCATACACCGCCGGCAAGATGGCGAAGGAAGACTACGACGGCATCGAGCGCAACGCGTGCCCGAGCGTCGGGGCGTGCGGCGGCATGTACACGGCGAACACCATGAGCTCGGCGTTCGAGGCGCTGGGGATGAGCCTGCTCGGCAGCTCGCAGATGGCGTCGCCGGACGCTGAAAAGGCGGATTCAGCGGCTGAGTCGGCGCGCGTGCTGGTCAACGCGATCGCGCGCGACCTGAAGCCGCGCGAGATCATCACCCGCGCGTCGATCGAGAACGCGATCGCACTGGTGATGGCCACCGGCGGCTCGACCAACGCAGTGCTGCATTTCCTGGCCATTGCCTCGGCCGCCGAAGTCGAATGGACGATCGACGACTTCGAACGCGTGCGCCAGCGCGTGCCGGTGCTGTGCGACCTCAAGCCTTCCGGCCGCTACGTCGCCACCGAATTCCACGCCGCGGGTGGCGTGCCGCAGGTGCTGCGCATGCTGCTCGACAAGGGCCTCATCAACGGCGAGTGCATGACGATCACCGGCCGCACGATCGGCGACGAGCTGCAGCATATCCGCGCGACGCCGCGCACCGACCAGCACGTGATCCGCACGTTCGACAATCCGATGTATCCGCACGGCCACCTGGCGATCCTGCGCGGCAACCTCGCCACCGAAGGCTGCGTGGCGAAGATCACCGGGCTCAAGAATCCGTCGATCACCGGCCCCGCGCGCGTGTTCGACAGCGAGCCGCAATGCATGGAGGCGATCCTCGGCAACCGGATCAAGGCCGGCGACGTGATCGTCATCCGCTACGAGGGGCCGCGCGGCGGACCGGGCATGCAGGAAATGCTTGCGCCGACGTCGGCGCTGATCGGGCAGGGTCTTGGTGAATCGGTTGGCCTCATCACCGACGGTCGCTTTTCCGGCGGTACCTGGGGGATGGTGGTCGGCCACGTTGCGCCCGAGGCGCAGGCAGGCGGACTGATCGCGCTGGTCAAGGAAGGCGACTCGATCACCATCGATGCGCACAAGCGCCTGCTAGAGCTCAATGTCGACGCGGCAGAGATCGCACGCAGGCGCGCGCAATGGAAGGCGCCCGCACCGCGTTACACACGCGGCGTGCTCGCCAAGTACACGCGCCTGGTATCGACCGCGAGCAAGGGCGCCATCACCGACGGCGGACAGTGACGATGCTGCGCGCGATGGTGGCAGCCGCGCCGCTGCTTTTTGCGGCAGCCGCGATCGCTGCGGACAGCGCAACGTCGCCGCAAGCCGCGCGCAATGCTTTCGCACTGCGCAACGCCGGCGTCGAAGCTGCCGCAACCGACATCGACGGCTGGCAGCTGACCGTGCATTCGACGCGACGCTGGTGATGCTGCCCCGCAACGCTTAAGGACGCGCCTCGATCAGCGCGTAGATTCGCGTGTTGGCGGTTCAGTCGGCGACCGCGGGCTGCATGCTCCCATCGCGCCATGCCTTGAGCGCAGGGTAGAGCCTGGCGTAGCGCTCGAACAGTTCGGAATAGCGCTCACCGTTGCGCGGATCTGGATCCACGACGCGCTCGAAGCGCACCATCGCGTCGATCGCCGAGTCGATGTCATCGAATGCGCCGCTGCCCACCGCTGCGAGGATCGCCGAGCCAAGTACCGGCGCGTCGGCGAACGCGGCGACCTTGACCGGACAGCCGGCGGTGTCGGCATGGATCTGCACCCACAAAGGGGAGCGACTCGCACCACCGCCGATCGCGAGTTCGTCGACGCGCACGCCCGCTGCCGTCATGCAGTCGAGGATTGCACGCGTGCCGAATGCGATGCCCTCGATCATCGCGCGAAACACATGCGCGCGTCCGTGCCCGAGCGAAAGGCCAACGATGGCGCCTCGCGAGTGCGAATCGGTGTACGGGGTGCGAGTGCCCTGAAAATGGTCGAGCACGACGAGACCTTCTGATCCAGGCGCGAGCGCGGCTGCCTCGCGATTGAGTGCCGCGAGGTCAGCGTCGGTGCCGATGAAGCGTCCGAGCCACGCGATCATCGAGCCCGAGGCGGTTTGCCCCCCTTCGAGGATGTGGCGGCCCGGATAGACCGCATCGGCATAACTTCCCCACAGGCCCGCAACCGACATTGCGTGATTGGTCACCGCCAGCTGCAGATGGGACGAGCCCGTAATCAGCGCCACTTGGCCAGGGCGCGCGACCCCGAGTCCGATCATGCCGATGAATGCGTCGATTCCGCCCTGCACGACATGGGTGGATGGGTCGAGGCCCAGATGCGCGGCAGCGTCGGCGGTGAGGGGGCCGATGACCTCGCCGGCCGCGACGATCTCCGTGGGCCACTTCGCCTCGACGTCAGCGAAGTCGAGTGCTGCCAGCATGGAGCGCGGCCAGCCCCCGGCGCGCGCGCGATAATGCCAGCGTATCGCGACATTGGTGAGGCTCGCGACCGTGCGCCCCGTGAGTTTTTTAACCAGAAAGTCCTGGTATTCGAAGATCGTCGCGGCACGCTCGTACAGCGCGCGTTCGTGGCGCTTCAGCCACAGGGCCTTGGGAATCATCCATTCGGCCGACACCGGTCCCGCACCGGCACAATTGAGCGTGAGCGCCACGTCACCGGTGCGCAGAACCAGATCGGCTTCCTCGGTGGCACGCACGTCCATCCACAGGATCGCGGGACGCAGCGGCTCGCCATTGGCGTCGGCCGCGACGACCGAGCACGAGGTCGTATCGAGCGCCAGCGCGCCGATGTCGCGCGGATCGACGCCGGCGGCGCACGTGGCGCCGCGCACTGCGTCGACGAGCGCGCGCCACCAGTCACGAGGATCCTGCTCGGCGCGCCCTGGCGAAGGAAACTCGGTGGCGTATTCGCACTTCGCAGCGCCGAGACTGTTGCCGGCGAAGTCGAGCACGTGCGCACGCAGCGATTCGGTGCCACCGTCGACGCCGATCACATAACGCACGACCTCTTCGCCTCCCCGTGGTATCGCGCCGCCGTTGCGCTGGATGCAAATGTAAATTGCGACTTGCAAATGCAACAGC
>JBDTJK010000173.1:0-4689 GCA_039935875.1 Casimicrobiaceae bacterium | reverse complement strand
ACATCACCGATCGCAACTACGTGGGCTCGGTGATCGTTGGCGACACCAACGGCCGCTACTTCGAGCCTGCACCCGGGCGCAACTGGTATGCGGGCGTGTCTGCGAACCTCGCGTTCTGACGTGCGCTGCACGCAAACGGCCCGGTTCGGACGGGTTGCACCTTGGCGCTGACCACAGCGCGTTTCGGCGATGCGTTGCCGCCGAATTTGCGCGGCAGTATCATCTGTCGCAATGCGCCGCTGGCCAACAACGATCCCGCGGCCGACTGGTCAGCGGCAACTCGTCGCCGCGGCTGCAGAGCCGCTCGCTGCATGGCGTGCGGCGCAGCAAATCGTTCAACCTTGCGTGCGTCGCCTCGTGAAAGTGCACGCGATCGTGACCTCGCGTGACTTGCTATGCTTGGCGCAATCCCTCCGTTGGTACCGATCGCGATGACCGCCGCGCAAAACCTTCCTGCCAACGTCGACGCGACGCTTGCGCTGCTCGAAGCGCAGGATTACGTCGCCGACCGCCGCCTTGCGACGGCCGTGTTCCTGGCGCTGAAGCTCGCTCGGCCGTTGTTCCTGGAAGGCGAGGCGGGTGTGGGCAAGACCGAAATCGCCAAGGTTCTGGCAGCGGCGCTGGGCAAGCACCTGGTGCGCCTGCAGTGTTATGAAGGTCTCGACACGGCTGCCGCGGTATACGAGTGGAACTATCCGCGGCAGATGATCGAGATCCGCCTGGCCGAAGCTGCCGGCAATGCGGTACGCGACGATCTCGCGCACGACATCTTCACCACCCGCTTCCTGCTGAAGCGCCCATTGCTGGAGGCGCTGTCGCCACACGACGGCGTGGCGCCCGTGCTGCTGATCGACGAGCTCGATCGCACCGACGAGCCGTTCGAAGCCTATTTGCTCGAAGTGCTGTCCGAATACCAGGTGACGATTCCGGAGATCGGACCGATACGCGCAGTGGTGCCGCCGATCGTCATCGTCACGTCCAACCGCACGCGCGAGATCCACGACGCGATCAAGCGCCGCTGCCTGTACCACTGGGTCGACTATCCGAATGTCGCGCGCGAACTGGAAATCGTGCGCCGCAAGCGCCCGCACGTCGCGCAGGGATTGGCGCGCGAGATCGTCGCGTTCACGCAGCGCCTGCGCTCGATGGACCTGTTCAAGTCGCCGGGCATCGCCGAGACGCTGGACTGGGCCGAAGCGTTGATGGCGCTCGACAAGATCGCACTCGATCCCGCAGCGGTCGCTGACACGATCGGCGTGCTGCTCAAGTACCAGGACGACGTCGGCGCGCTGCCGATGGACGTGATCACGCGCGTCGTGGGTGAAATCAAGGCCGAATTGGCGTGATCACAATGCTTGTCCGGTAACCAACGTCGTGCGGCTTTCACAATGAGCCTGCATCCGGCACTCGCCAACCTGCCGCAGGGGAGGCTTGCGGAAAACGTGCTGCATTTCGTGCGCCTCCTGCGCGCCGCCGGAATCCCCGTCGGCCCCGCGAAGGTGATCGATGCGCTGGCCGCGGTGGAGGCCGTGGGAATCGAAAACAAGGTCGACTTTCGCGAGGCGCTGGCCACGGTACTGGTCTCGCGCCACGAGCAGCTCGTTCTGTTCGAGCAGGCATTCGATCTGTTCTTCCGCAATCCGCGCTTGCTCGAGCGGATGATGGCAGCGTTGCTGCCACGCATTCGCGGTCGCATCGAGGAGGGTGCGCCTGCGCTGCCGGCTCGCCTGGCGGAGGCGATGCTGCCACCGCAAGCCGAAACGCCTGAAGAGGAGGACGACGACGAGCTGCAGCTCGACGCCGCGTTCACGTTCTCCCGCCGCGAAGTGCTGCAGAAACAGGACTTCGCGACGATGACGCAAGCGGAGCTGGCTGAAGTGCGCAAGCTGATCGCACGCATGCGCCTGCCGTTGCCGGCGCAGCCCGCGCGCCGCACGCGGCCCGCGCCGCGCGGTCCTCGCGTCGACCTGCGCGCGACGCTGCGGCGCATGCTGAGCGCGGCAGGCGCGGGTGCGCCGCTGGCGATGCGCGAGCGCACGCAGCGTACGCCGCCGCTGGTGGTGCTGTGCGATATCTCGGGATCGATGGAGCGCTACGCGCGGATGCTGCTGCACTTCGTGCATGCGATCACCAATGATCGGCATCGCGTGCACACGCTGGTGTTCGGCACGCGCCTGACCAACATCACGCGTCACCTGCGTCACCGCGACGTCGATGTCGCGGTGGAACGGGTGACGGCCGCCGTCAGCGACTGGTCGGGGGGCACGCGCATCGGCGAAAGCCTCGCCGAATTCAACCGCCGCTGGTCGCGACGGCTGCTCGGCCAAGGTGCAATCGTGCTGCTGATCAGCGACGGACTCGATGCGGACGCCGGGGCGGGACTGTCGTTCGAGATGGAGCGGCTCGCCAAGTCGACCAGACGCGTGATCTGGCTCAATCCGCTGCTGCGCTACGCAGATTTCGAGGCGCGCCCGGCGGGAATTCGCGCGATGCTGCCCTGGGTCGATGATTTCCGGCCCGTGCACAACCTCGCCAGCCTGTCCGCACTGGCCGACGCACTGGCGGGTGCGCGCCGCGGCACGCCGATGCGTGGGCGTAGCGGCGATGGCGGCGGCGACCGTAACATGCGGTAGCATGGCCACTGCGGCGCCGGATTCTCCGTGCCGCATTGCCAATGGAACTCGCCAGCACCCGCACCGTTGCAGCATCTCCTGCCCAAGTCTGGAGTGCCCTCAATGACCTCGACGTGCTGCGCGTGTCGATTCCCGGCTGCGAATCGCTCGAGAAGACCGCCGACGATGCCTATCGTGCCATCGTCAATGCGCGCGTCGGGCCCGTTGTTGCCCGCTTCACTGGCCGCATGACGATGACCGAAATCGACGCACCGAACGGCTATACGCTGCGTTTCGAGGGCCAAGGTGGCGCCGCGGGGTTCGCCAATGGCGAAGCGCGGGTGACGTTGTTGCCTGCCGCAGCAGGCGCAACGTCGATGGACTATGCAGTGAAAGCGCAGGTCGGCGGCAAGCTTGCGCAGATCGGCTCGCGCCTGATCGATGGCGCAGCGGCCAAGCTCGCCGACGATTTCTTCGCGCGTTTCTCGGCTGCGGTGGGAGCGTCTTCCGCGGCGGAGGGCTCCCCCGATGCGGGTTCGCAACTCGTTGAAGTGCAAATGGCGGCCGCGCGGCCGGACGATGCGCCGCGGCGCGTCGATGAGAGCGGAACGTGGACGCGCTTCATCTCGATTGCGGCGATTGTCGTCATTCTCGCGATCCTCTACTTCAAGGGCGGCCACTTCCGCGGATAGGACAAGGCATTACGATGGACAGCGTCGACTTGGAAGTGTTGAAGCGCAGTGCCGACTGGCTCGACCAGGGCCGCCGCGTGCTGCTGGTGACGGTGGTCAAGACGTGGGGCAGTTCGCCGCGACCGGAGGGCGCGATGCTCGCCGTGCGCGACGATGGATTGGTGGTCGGGTCGGTGTCCGGCGGCTGCATCGAGGACGACATCATCGATCGCACGCGCAAGCATGGGATGAGCGCGACGCGCGCGGAAGTTGTCACTTATGGCGTGTCGGCCGACGAGGCGCGCCGCTTCGGCTTGCCGTGCGGTGGCACGATACAGGTGATGCTGGAGCCCCTGACGCGCGAGTCCGGCATGCAGGAGTTGCTGCGGGAGATTGGCGACGGCCACCTCGTTTCGCGCACGCTGGATCTCGCCAGCGGAATTGCCTCGTTGCACCGGTCCAATGCCACCGACGGACTCGCGTTCGACGGCAAGACGCTGACCACGATCCACGGCCCGCGCTATCGAATGCTGGTGATCGGCGCGTCGCAGTTGTCGAAGTACCTGGCGCAGATCGCCGTCGGACTCGACTACCGCGTGACGATCTGCGATCCGCGCGACGAATACACCGAGGCGTGGGACATCCCCGGCGTGACGCTGGTGCGCACGATGCCGGACGACACGGTGAAGGAGATGAAACTCGACGAACGTTGCGCCGTGGTCGCGTTGACGCACGACCCCAAGCTGGACGACCTCGCGTTGATGGAGGCGCTCAAGTCGAAGGCGTTCTACATCGGCGCGCTGGGTTCTCGCGCCAACAACGCGAAGCGCCGCGAGCGGCTGCTCGACCTCGACCTGACGCCCGAAGAAGTCGCGCGGCTGCACGGCCCCGTCGGTTTGTACATCGGGAGCCGCACGCCTCCCGAAATCGCGATCTCGATCCTGGCCGAGATTACCGCAGTGAAGAACGGCATTGCGCCCGACGCAACCGTGCAGGTCGCGGCAGCGAAGGCGATGCTGGCGCCGTCGGCTGCGTGCCCGGCCGACGGCTGACCGGGACGAGCGCGGCTCTTCCGGCCGCGACGCTGGCGTATCAATTCGCCAAGCGAACTGGAGGCATTACATGATTCGTAACGCGCTTGCCTGTGTTGTTCTCGCCATCACCACCGAAGCCCTGGCTGCGGGCCCGAACGTCTGCGCGATGATGCCTGCCGCGGCGGTAAACGCCATCGTTCACCAGGAGCTCGTGGGCGCCGTGTCGGACGTCTCCGAAGAGGCACATAGCTACGGGTGTTCCTATGGATCGCGCGTACCCCATGTTTCCATCAGTGTGATTCGTCCGGGTGGTGCGGCTGCATTCGATCGGACGCACGCTCGCCTTGCGCAGGCCGTGACGGTTGCGGGCGT
>JBDTJK010000172.1:0-2603 GCA_039935875.1 Casimicrobiaceae bacterium | reverse complement strand
AGGCGACGATGCGGTTGAGTTCGATGCTGTAGGCATAGTAGACGAACATCATCTGCCCGATGCCGCCCGATCCGCCGCCACCGGCCTTGGCGCCGACGGCGAGCTCGGCGGCGATGATCGCGGTCCACGCGACGCCCATGCCGATGCGCAGGCCGGTGCCGATGGCGGGCAGTGCGCCAGGCACCAGCACGGTGCGCATGATGTCGAAGCGGCTTACGCCCATCACGCGCGCGGCGTTGATCATGTTGCCGTCGACACGCTTGACGCCTGCGACGGTGTTGACGACGATCGGGAAGAATGCCGCATAGGCGACGATCGCGATGGCGGCCGACGTTCCGGTGCCGAGCCACAGGATCACCAGCGGCAGGATCGCGATGGCAGCGATCGGTCTGAAGCTTTCGATGACAGGATCGAGGTTGCGCTCGACACCGCGGATGCTGCCCATCACGAGGCCCAGCGGCACAGCGGCGAGTGTTGCGACGGCGAAACCGCCGAACACGCGCATCAGGCTTTGCAGCACGCCAAGCGGCAGGTCGCCGTTGGCGATTAGCTGCAGTGCGGCGAGCAGCACGTTAAGCGGCGTCGGCGTGCGCGGATTGTGCGTTGCGCTGGCCGCGAGCTGCCAGCCCACGACGAGTACCAGCGGAAGCAACAACACATGCCAATGACGGCCCTCCGCGGAGCGCGTCATCGCGCGCCCTCGAGCGGCAGCGCCCAGGGCGTCAGCCTGCGTGACAGCGCGCGCAACAGCGCGTCCGTGGCAAATCCCAGCGCGCCGATCATTGCGATGAAAACCATCACCTGCGGAGTCATCAGCAGCTCGCGAAACCATTCGATCGCGTAGCCCAGGCCGCTCGGCGCGCCGATCAGTTCTGCCGCGACGACAGCGGTCCAGCCGGTAGCCACGCCGAGGCGCAGCGCGACCAGCAGTGCCGGGATCGCGGCGGGGATGACCACGGTGCGCACGATCGTCGTGCGCGGCACGCCCATCGTGCGCGCGGCGTCCACCAGCCGCACGTCGACTGCGCGCACGCCGCCGATCGTGCCGAGCAGGATCGGGAAGAAGGCCGCATAGGTCATGATGAACACAGGCAGCACGTTGCCGATGCCGAACATGAACAGCGCGAGCGGTATCCATGCGATGCCGGAGATCGGACGCAGCATCTCGACCACCGGATCGACGATTGCATCGAGGCGGCGATTGAGTCCCATTGCGAGGCCGAGCGGCACCGCCAGCAGGGCGGCGATGCCGAGACTCACGAACAGCCGGCCGAGGCTGATGAATGCATGAGTGAAGAGCTCGCGGTCTCTGGCGAGATCGATCATTGCGAAAAATGCGGCTGCCGGTGACGGCAGCAGTATCGGATTGGCGGTCAACGCCGACACTGCCCACCACACCAGGACCAGTACCGCCATGCTGCGCACATAGATTGCGGATGCGCGCAGGCGCGGACCCATCGTCACAGCGAACCTCCGATGCGGATGAACGATTCGGCTCCTTCACCCAGCACCTCGCCCCAGGTGCGTGAACCCGACGCCACCTCGAGCAACAGTGAATACAGCCGCGCGCCCGCCGAATCGACGTCGTCAAGGCCCTGGAACACCGCGCTGGCATCGAAGTCGATCTGCGCCGGCAGCGCCGCGATGGTGTCCGGTCGGGCGCTGACCTTGATCGTCGGCGCCACTGAATTGCAGAAGCTGTTGCCGGCACCGGTGGTGAACAGCATCAGTTGCGCACCCGCCGCCGCGAAACCCGTCATCGACTCCGGCGAGAAGCCGGGGCCGTCCATCACATACAGGCCCGGTTGCGACGGCGCCTGCGCGACCTGCAGCACGCCGTCGATCCGGCGCTTGCCACCCTTGGCGATCGCACCGAGCGATTTTTCCTCGATGCTGCTGAGTCCACCGCGAATGTTCTCCGCGCCTGGATTGTTGCCGGTCAGGTCGACGCCGATGGCTGCGACCGCACGCTCGCGCCGGGTCACCGCATCGCCAATCGCATGGGCCACGGCGGGAGTGGCCGCGCGGGCGGCCAGCAAGTGCTCGGCACCCAGCCACTCGATGGTTTCACCGAACACTGCCGTCGCGCCTGCGTCGATCAAGCGGTCGATGGCGGCGCCCACGACCGGATTGGCCACCAGTCCCGATGTCGCGTCGGAGTGCCCGCATTCGACGCCGACGAACAACGTGGCCACGTCGCATCGCTGCCGGCGCTGACGCGACAGTTCGCGCGCCATGCGCGCAGCGGCGACGATTCCGCGCGCGCTCAATACGAGCGCGTCCTCGTGGACGTCATCCAGCGCGACCACGTCGACAACTTTCGAGGCAGTGGCGATCACCTGCGCGATGGCATCGGCCGTCACCCGGTCGGCGCCGACGACGAGGGTCGCGCCGACGTTCGGGTTGCATGCGAGCCCCTCGAGCTGCCGGCGATGGATACGCTGGTCGTCGCCGAACTGGCCACGTCCGTAGCTCGTTGCCACCAGCACGCTGCCGGCGACGGCGGCCGCGATGCGCGCCGCCGCACGTGCCACCAGACCGTTGATGGCCAGCACCAGCAGCACGTTGCGCACGCCCGCGCGGCCGTCGGGTCGCGCATAGCC
>JBDTJK010000171.1:0-9702 GCA_039935875.1 Casimicrobiaceae bacterium | reverse complement strand
CCAGCGTGACCGCATTCGCCGCGAACGTGCGGCCGAGTTCGCGTGCAGCCTCGGCGTACACCGGCCGCGAGCCGGCGTTGGCGCCGCAGAAAACGCACACGCTGCGCACGTCCACCGCATTCATCGTACTGTCCTTTGGCGCTCGATATAGGTTGCGACTGCGGCGCGTTCGTCCGCCGTCATCGGCAGTCCGCACTTGGTACGCCGCCACAGGATGTCCTCGGCGGTGAGCGCCCATTCCTCGCGCATCAACCAGTCGATCTCGCATGCGGTCAGTTGCGCACCGAAATCGGCGCCAAGGTCGGTCATGGCGGTTGCGTCGCCGAGAATGTCGAACGCACGCGTGCCGTGACGGCCGCCGAGCGCGCGCAGCAGTTCGAACGGCAGGTGCGGATAGCGTGCGCAAAGGCGCGCGAAAAGCTGTGCGCGATCGTTGCCGGGGATGTCACCGCCCGGAAGCGGTGCGGATTTCGTCCACGCCGGCTTCATCGTCGGGAAAAACGGCGCCAGCTCGGCGAGTGCCGCTTCGGCAAGCTTGCGATAGGTGGTGATCTTGCCACCAAAGATCGACAGCAGCGGCGGCCGCATCGGCTCACGCCCCGCATCCAGCTTCAGAACGTAGTCGCGCGTGACCGCAGCGGGATCGGTCGCGCCGTCGTCGTACAGCGGGCGCACGCCGCTGTAGGTCCACACGATGTCGCTGCGCGCAAGCGGCGCCGCCAGGTATCCGTTGACGAGCCTCAGCAGATAGTCGACTTCGTCTTCCGAGATCTGCGGGCACTCGTAGTCCTGCACGGTGATGTCGGTGGTGCCGATCAGCGAGTACTTCTGCTGGTACGGGATGACGAATACGATCCGCTTGTCGGCGTTCTGCAGGATATAGGCGTGCTCTTCGGGATGCACGCGCGGCACGACGATGTGGCTGCCCTTCACATGGCGCACGCCGGCGGTGACTGGCTCATCTTCCAGGCGGCCGAGGACATCCTTCACCCACGGACCCGCGGCGTTGACGATCGCACGCGCACGAATCTCCGAGCGTTCGCCCGCGCACTCGACCTGTGCCCGCCACAGCGGACCGTCGCGTCGCGCCGACACGAGCAGCGTGTGCGGCCGGATCGACGCACCGAGCTCGCGCGCCGAGATTGCGTTGGCCACCACCAACCTCGCGTCGTCGACGCGCGCATCCGAATAGACGAACCCGCGCCGCAAGCGCGGTTGCAATCCGGCGCCCCAGCGGCTGCCGGCGAGCTTGACGCCGAACGACTTCGGCAGCGACATGCGCCCGCCCAGGTGATCGTAGAGGAAAAGCCCGCAGCGAATCATCCACGCCGGCCGCAAATGCGGCTCGTGCGGCAACACGAACGCGAGTGGCTCGATCAGGTGCGGCGCGAGCTTCAGCAGCACCTCGCGCTCGGCCAGCGCTTCGGCGACCAGGCGGAACTCGTAGTACTCGAGATAGCGCAGCCCACCGTGGATCAACTTGGTGCTCCACGACGACGTATGCGACGCGAGGTCGTCGCGTTCGACCAGCGTCACCGACAGCCCGCGTCCCGCGGCGTCGCGCGCGATTCCGGCGCCATTGATGCCGCCGCCGACGACCAGCACATCCGAGGTGATTTCGTTCATTGGGGTGGCAGCAGTCATTTTACCGGATGGGGTACCATCGCCGGCGTCGCCACGCTCGCTTGCACGCGCCCATGCACGAACCCCTGCTCCGCCAGGATTATCCGCGCATCCTGCTGATCATCGTGCTGATGGTCACGCTGATCGTCGGCAGCCTGTGGATCCTGCGTCCGTTCATCCCCGCGTTCATCTGGGCGACGATGATCGTGGTTGCCACATGGCGGCTGATGCGCCACGTCGAGAATCGCGTCGGCGGCCACCGCGCGATCGCCGTCAGCGCGATGACGCTCGGCATCCTGGTCTTGCTCGTCGTCCCCATCGGCATCGCCGTCGACCAGTTCGTCAACCATTTCGACGACATTCGCGCCGGCATCGCGTGGCTGACGTCGGGCGACCTGCCGCCACCACCCGCCTGGGTCGCGCGCGTGCCGCTCGCCGGTCCGAGCCTGGTGGAAAAATGGAGCGAGTTCGCCAACGCCGACCCGCTTTCGGTGTTGCGTCCGCTGCTGCCGTACGCAGGCAACATCGCGACATGGCTGGCGATCCGCGCAGGATCGGTCGGCGTGCTGCTGGTCAACCTGCTGCTGATCGTCGCGTTCAGCGCGATCCTCTACATGACGGGTGAAAGTGCCGCGCTCGGCACACGCCGCTTTGCACAGCGGCTCGCCGGAGAACGCGGGTTGCGCACTGTCGAGCTCGCAACGCAGGCGGTGCGTGCAGTGGCACTCGGCGTCGTGGTCACCGCGATTGCGCAGGCGGTGTTCGGCGGCATCGGTCTCGCGCTGGCCGGGGTGCCCAACGCGATGCTGCTGACAGCGGTGATGTTCGTTTTGTGCCTGGCGCAGATCGGCGCGGTGCCCGTGCTCGCATCGGCGGCGATCTGGCTGATATGGAAGGAGTCGACCGGCTGGGGCGTATACCTGATCGTGTGGTGCGTCGTCGTCAGCACGCTCGACAATTTCCTGCGGCCGGTGCTGATCCGCCGCGGCGCCGACCTGCCGCTGCTGCTGATCATGGTCGGCGTGATCGGCGGCCTGCTCGCATTCGGCGTGGTCGGGCTGTTCGTCGGGCCGGTGGTGCTTGCGGTGACGTTCACGCTGGCCAACGCATGGATCGGCGAGACCGACGAGCCGTCGGCCGCGCCCGCCGTCGACCCACACGAGCGCTGAAACGCCAATATCAGCCGGGTCGCGTCATCGCCTCGGCATCGACCCAGCGGTCGAAGTCGTCCGACGACACGAGATCAAGCGCCAGCGCGGCGTCCTTGAGACCCGTGTGTTCGCGATACGCCTTCAGCGCGATCCTGGCCGAATTCTCGTAGCCGATATGCGGATTGAGCGCGGTCACCAGCATCAGCGACTGCGCGACGTGCTCGCCGATGCGCACGAGATCGGGTTCGATCCCCTGCGCGCAACGCGTATCGAACGAATCGACCGCGTCGGCAATCAGGTTGGCCGATTCGAGGAGGTTGTGCAGCATGACCGGCTTGTAGACGTTCAACTGGAAGTTGCCCTGGGTGCCGGCAAAGGCGACTGCCGCGTCGTTGCCGAACACCTGCACCGCCACCTGGGTCAGCGCTTCGCATTGCGTCGGATTGATCTTGCCGGGCATGATCGACGACCCGGGCTCGTTGTCCGGAATCGTGATCTCGCCGAAGCCGGCGCGCGGACCGCTCGCGTACAGTCGCACGTCATTGGCGATCTTCATCAGCGCGCCGCCGAGCGTGCGCAACGCGGCACTCGCGGTGACGACGGCGTCGTGCGCCGACATCAGCGCGAACTTGTTGGGCGCCGAGGTGAAGGGCTTGCCGGTGCTGCGTGCGATCTCGGCGGCCACCTTGTCGCCGAATTGCGGGTGCGCATTGAGACCGGTACCGACCGCAGTGCCGCCAAGCGCCAGCGGATACAGCCCGCTACATGCGTGGACGATCGTAGCGCGCGCGTCGTCGAGCTGGCCTGCCCATCCACCGATCACCTGCCCAAGCGTCACCGGCGTCGCATCCTGCAGATGCGTGCGGCCGAGCATCACCACGCCCGCGTACTTTTCCGCCTTCGCATGCAGCGTCGCGCGCAACCGGTCGAGCGCGGGCAGCGTACGCGATTCGATCGCGTCGATGCCGGCGACATGCATCACCGCAGGGAACACGTCATTGGACGACTGCCCGCGATTGACGTCGTCGTTCGGATTGACGGGCTTCTTCGAGCCGACGCTGCCGCCGGCCAGCTGGATCGCGCGGTTGGCGATCACTTCGTTGGCGTTCATGTTGGACTGCGTTCCCGAGCCGGTCTGGAACACCACCAGCGGGAACTCGGCGTCCAGTGTCCCGTCGATGACTTCCTGCGCGGCGCGCGCGATCAGGTCCGCCTTGTCGGCCGCAAGTTCGCCGAGCGACGCGTTGGCGCGAGCGGCCGCCTGCTTGATCACGCCGAACGCGCGGATCACTTCACGGCCGAAGCGGAAGCGCGGCTGCCCGATGGGAAAATTGTCGACCGAGCGCTGCGTCTGCGCGCCCCACAGGTGGCTTGCGGGCACGCGCACTTCACCCAGCGCGTCCTTTTCGATGCGTTCGTCGATCATCGGCCGATGATACAACGGGTGTGTTCGGCGATCATTTGTTCCTCGTCCGTGGCAATCACGTATAGCGGCTTGCTCGCGCGCGTGCCGATCTGCAACGTGTGCTGTGCATTGGCGGTGGCGTCGCACGCGAAGCCAAGCCATGCGAGCGGCGCCACGATGAGTTCGCGCACGCGCGCCGCGTGCTCGCCGATGCCGGCGGTGAATACCAGCGCGTCGATGCCGCCCATCGAGGCCGCCAGCGCGCCGATTTCGCACACGGCGCGATAACAGAACAGCTCGATCGCGAAGCGCGCGTGGGGATCTTCGCTGGCCAGCAACACGCGCACGTCGCTGGCGACGCCCGACACGCCGAGCAATCCCGAGCGGTGATACAGCAGGTCTTCGAGCGCACGCTCGTCCATGCCGCGCTCACGCTGAAGGTAAAGCAGCACGCCGGGGTCGATCGACCCGGTGCGCGTGCCCATCATCAATCCTTCGAGCGCGGTCATGCCCATCGTCGTCGCCACGCTGCGGCCATCATGGATCGCGCACATCGACGCGCCGTTGCCCAGGTGGGCGACGACGACGCGGCCCTTCGCCAGCGCGGGGTCGATTTCGCGCAGTCGCGCGGCGATGAATTCGTACGACAGGCCATGGAACCCGTAGCGTCGAATGCCGGCCGCGGTCATCTCGCGCGGCAACGCATAGGTTTGCGCGACGGGCGGCAGCGTGCGGTGGAACGCGGTGTCGAAGCAGGCGACCTGCGGCAGCGCAGGCTCGCGCTCGGCAAAGACGCGAATTGGCGCGAGGTTGTGCGGCTGGTGCAGCGGCGCGAGGGGTACCAGTTGTTGCAGATCGTTGATGACGTCCGCGGTAACCCGTACCGGGTCCGCGTAGCGGGTCCCGCCGTGCACGACACGATGGCCGACGCCTGCCAGCACGCTGAGACCAAGTGGCCCGCGAAGGAAATCCAGCAGGTAGTCGATCGCCGCCGCGTGCGGTTGCAGCGTGCCGGCGATGAATGGCTTGGACGCAAGCGGCGCACCCTTTGCGTCGCGCGCGCTGAAGCGCGCAGTGCCGGTCAGCCCGTCGAAAAGGCCGCTTTGCAACAGCACCAGCGACGCGGTGTCGATCGCGTACAGCGCGTACTTGAGGCTCGACGAGCCGGCGTTGATGACGAGGATGGCGTCGGGCATCGTGTCAGCGCCGCGTCGCGTGCGCGACGAGCTTCATCACCGCCGTCGACGCGAGACGCGAGCGCACGTCGTCGGCACGCGACGTCAGCACGACCGGCACGCGCGCGCCCATCACGATGCCTGCGCTGGTCGCGCCCGCCAGGTACTGCATCTGCTTGGCGATCATGTTGCCCGCATCGAGGTCGGGTGCGAGCAGGATATCGGCGCGGCCGGCGACGCGCAATACGATCCCCTTGCTGGCGGCGGCGCGCCCGCTGACGGCGTTGTCGAATGCGAGCGGACCGTCGATCTCGCCACCGCTGATCTGTCCGCGATCCGCCATCTTGCACAGTGCCGCCGCGTCGAGCGTCGACTGCATCTTGGCGCTCACCGTCTCAACCCCAGCCAGCACCGCCAGCCGCGGCGTGTCGACGCCCAGGATTTTTGCGAGGTCGATTGCGTTGCGCGCGATGTCCGCCTTGGCGTCGAGGCCCGGAGCGATGTTGATCGCGGCATCGGTGACGAACAGCAGCCGCGGATAGGCAGGCACGTCGAGGATGAATATGTGCGACATGCGCCGCGCCGTGCGCAATCCCGCGCCGGCGTCGACGACCGCCTCCATCAGCTCGTCGGTATGCAGGCTGCCCTTCATCAGCGCTGCGACCTGGCCGTCGCGTGCCATCGCTGCGGCGGTAGCGGCCGCGGCGTGGCTGTGTTCGGTCGCGACAATCGCGATTCCGGCGAGGTCGGCGCCGCAGGCCGCTGCCACTGCGCGAATCCGCGCTTCCGGGCCAACGAGCGTGGGAATGATCAATCCGCGCCTGCTCGCAACGAGCGCGCCCTGCAGCGAGTCGCTGTCGCACGGGTGCACGACCGCGCACGGGACGGGCGGCAGTGCCGCGGATTGCGCCAGCAGGCGCGCAAAGCGATCACCGTGGCGCAGCATCAGCGCCGGGTCGGCGATGTCGTCGAAAATCTGCCGGGCCGTCGGCGCGATCACCTTCAGCATGCCGTCGACGAGCGCTTCATCCCGCTGGTTCGTGCAACGGCACGTCATCTGCAGCGTGCGCGCCGCGGCGTCGGCGGCCACAACGCGCACGCTTGCCGACAGCGTGTCGCCGGCGCAGATCATCGTTGACGAACAGATGTGCATTTCGACGATCTCTGCGCCGGGCCCCGGCAATTCGCGGAGCACGAGGCTGGAAACGAGCGTGATCGCCGCGGCCCCCGGCACCAGGCAGTCGCCATCCGGGCGTCCGGAGATCAATTGTGAAGGCTCGACGACACCGGCGATGAATGCGAGCGATTCTATATCGGTCGCAGTCATCGTTCGCGTTACCGAGGCGGTGTCGCCGACGGCGATCTCGTCGAAAGTCCGATTGCTCGCCGTGTTCATCGGACCTGCCACGTCACGCCGTGCTGCGGGCGCGCGGGCGTTGCGCGCGGCGTGGCGGCCGCGGCGAGGCCGTGGCCAGCCGGCGCACAGGTTCCTTCGCCAACCGATGTCGCGTCGCCGCGATCGGCAGCATCGAGCGAATTTCCGCGACCAGCGCACGCTGGCGATCCTCGAGCGGCGTGTGCAGCGCGACGGCGTCGAGAAAGCGATGCGCACGGCGCCGATCGCCGGCGGTGCGCAGCAGTGTCGGCAGCGATTGCCTGGCGCGCAGCGGCTCGAACTCGACGACGATGCTTTCCTCCTGCAGCAGGCGCCGGCGCTCGTCCTCGGACAGGTGCGCGATCTCGCGCTCGGGCGACAGGATGTCGCGCGTGCGTTGCATCTGCGACAGCCGGTGCGTGCCGCGCCCGGACTTGGCAATCAGCATCGCGATGCGCGCGAGGCCCTCGATTGCGCCGCCGTACTCGATCGTCTCCAGCACTTCGCGAACTGCCGGCAATGAGCGCGGATCGAACTTCGACTTGCGCTTGAGTTCCGCGCGCTCGTCCGCCATCTCCAGCGAAAACAGGTTGCCGTAGACCTCATAGAACGCCGCCTCGAAGCTCGCGTCGCGCGTGTCGCGCCAGTGGTCGAGCGCCGCGCTTTTCATCGCCGATGCGAGTTGCTCGTAGCGGATGCCGTCGTTGCCGGCGGCACGCGGTGCGCGATTGGCCTTCACTGCGTCGGCGAAGGACGGCAGCGCCCACATCCACGGGTTCTTGTCGGACAACGCCCATTGCCGCACGCGCAGCGGGTGAAGGTCGCGCGTCGCGTTGGCGAACCAGTCTGGCACCAGCGCGCGCACCATTGGACGTGCCAGCAGCGAGTACGCCCGCTCCAGCAACTCGGACAGCGCCGCGACGGCCTCGAACGGCTTCTCGTCGAGGCGCTCGTGTCCACGACCGCCGCGCATTTCCTCGAGCGTGCGCTCCTTGAGCGTGACGTCATAGGTCAGCGTGCCGTCGCGCGCAACGATTTCCTCGATATCCATCCCGTAGAGACCTGGCGGCAGCGTCTGGATGTAGTTGAGCACCTCGACGATCTGTGTGTGCTCCTTCTTCGCGACCTGGCCCGACACGAAAATGCCGAGGTGGCCGACCTCCTCATGCAGCAGCCCGACGATCGTCTGCCCGTGCGCCTTGATCTCGTCGGTCGATTCGTAGATGTCGGCGATCCAGTTGAACGCCTGCTGCGGCGGCGTGATGTTGTCGCCCATCGATGCGAACACGATGATCGGCTGCTTGATCGACTTCAGGTCGAAGTGGCGGCCCGGGCCGAGGCGCGCCTCGCCGGCAGTCAGCTTGTTGCCGACGAAGAGATTGCTGACGATCCAGCGGATCTCTTCCTCGTTCATCAGGAAGTAGCCGCCCCACCAGCGCTCGAATTCGAGGAAGCGCTCCGGCTCGGTATCGACGTTGGCGTAGAGGTGATACCACTTTTCCCACAGCGCGTTGGCGGGATTCAGCCGCTCGAAGTTGTCGACCAGGCTCGCGCCGTCAAACTTGCCGCCGCCAAGATCGCTTGCAAACAGCACCGGCCACGTGCCGCCGAAAAGCCCGCCCGCGTAGCGCATCGGTCCGCCGCCATCGCCGCCGGCCCAGTACGACATCGGTGCGGCGTTGATCACCAGCGGCCCTGCGATGTCCGGACGTGCAGCGGCGAGCATCATCACCGCCCACCCGCCCTGGCAGTTGCCGATGATCACCGGTTTCTCGCTGTGCGGATGAAGTGCGTCGACGATGCGGATGAACTCCGCTTCGGCGTCGGTGA
This sequence comes from Casimicrobiaceae bacterium, assembly GCA_039935875.1. Lineage (GTDB taxonomy): Bacteria > Pseudomonadota > Gammaproteobacteria > Burkholderiales > Casimicrobiaceae > VBCG01. The sequence continues at coordinate 1,143 of JBDTJK010000171.1, read as the reverse complement.
CGTCGGCCAGCGTCTGGCCCGGTTCGGGATCGGGAAAGAAAATCACGAAATAGACGGCGTGCCCGGCCTTCAGCGCCACGCCGACTTCCGAATCTTCCTTGGAGCCGCCAATGCCCGGACCATGGCCGGCGCGCGGATCGACGATCACGAACGGACGCTTGCGATCGTCGATTTCAACGCCCGCCGGCGGGATTATCCGCACCAGCGCGTAATTGGCCGCGCGCGCGTAGGTACGCGCATCGGCGATCAATTCGTAGTCGTATTTCAGCACCGGCGGCTTGCCGGCCGCCTCGTGCGCGAGCCACTGGTTGCCGCGCTGGCGCAGCGTGTCCCAGAAAAGTACCGAGCGCTGCAGCATGTCGACCTGGTAGCCCAGCCAGTCACGGCCAAGATCGACCGGCGTCCTGCCGCGCGGCGTGGCGGCTGCGAATGCTGCGAACGCCTCGCGCATCCGCGCGGCGAAACGCCGGTTGGCGGCGGTCGAGCGGCGCTGGAAGCCGTCGGCCACGGCGCGCGAAATGCGCACTGAGCGATCGAGCGTCCGATTCAGGTCATGCATGGCGGAAAGCCTCGATTGTGCGATGCACAAGCATAGCACCGAGCGACGTTCAGACGACCGAAGGCGCTGCAGGGTTTCCCCCGAGCGAACGCCGACAATGACTTGAAAGCGGGTCCGTCCGTCGAGCGTAAGCTGAACGCCTATGATAGTAAATGCTTACTATGCGCGATTGCGCAGCTTGCGAATGGCCGCCAGTTGCGCGAGCGCGCCGGCGAGCTCTGCTTCCGCCGCCGCGATTTCTTCCTTGGACGTCTTGTTGACCATCGCCTGCTCGGCTTCGCGCTTGGATTCGAGCGCCTTCGCTTCGTCCAGGTCCTTGGCGCGGATGGCCGTGTCGGCCAGCACCGTCACCAGGTGCGGCTGCACCTCGAGGAAGCCGCCCTGCACGAACACCAATTCCTCGCGATCGACATTGGGCAGCTTGACGCGCACCGCGCCCGCCTTGATCTCGGTCAGTAGCGGCGTGTGCCGCGGATAGATGCCCAGTTCCCCGGCGATGCCGGGCAGCACGACGAATTCCGCTTCCCCGGAGAAAATCTGCTCTTCGGCGCTGACCACATCGACGTGAATCGTGTTTGCCATGA
>JBDTJK010000170.1:0-6156 GCA_039935875.1 Casimicrobiaceae bacterium | reverse complement strand
CCTCAATGCCTGACGACCATAGCCCGCTGGAACCACCCCTTCCCATCTCGAACAGGACCGTGAAACGGTGGCACGCCGATGATAGTGCGCATCTCGCGCGCGAAAGTAGGTCATTGTCAGGCACCCCTTGAAACCGAAGGCCCGCTCACTTGAGCGGGCCTTCGGCGTTTCCAGCTCCCATTCACAGTCAATGCATGAATCCGCTGGCGAACAACGTGAACCACACGAAGTCCAGTAACCTGATCGCGAGTACGGCAGCGATCGCCCGCAGCGGCCAGCGCGCAAGTGTCGTCGCTCCGTTGGCAGCGCGCACCGCGTTCAATGCGCAAACCATTCCGGCGACGGGTGCGATGAATATTGAATACGGCCCCCACCAGGACGCCGTCGCTTCGAACAGCGCCATGCGAGGGTAGAGCGCCATCGCGCCGGCCACCACCAGCCACAACACTGTGATGCCCAGTGCATTGGCGCTGCCAGACCCGATCGCGTCGGGCGTGGCGGATCCCTGTTTCCCGCCGATACGATCGCCGTCGCCAGTAGCTGCGGCGAGCCACGTGAGCGGCACGTAGAGCAGCAGCGCGGGTATGCCAGCGTGGATGATCTTTGAGGTCGATGGATCCGGTCGCTGGCCGCCGTCCCAATCAAAGAACGTCATGGCCAGCACTATCCACACGACCGCGCATGCCAGTGCTCCCACGCTGACAGCGAGGAACCGGCGCAATGGCGACGCGATCCGCCGGCATGTCGACGCAACGACGGGTGTCGCGAGAAACAGCGACAGCATGGCGACGACTTGCGCCGAATACGCGATGTGCCTACCCATCAACGCATGCATCGCGGCATAGACGATCGCCGCCGACGCAAACGCGACCCACGGCTGCCATGGCTTGAACAGCGAAGTGATGAACTGCCGCGCGACCCGCATCGATTCAACCGGAAAGCCTGTGACGATCCGCTGATTTTCGACCGGGAGCGACGTTACGTCCATCGGCCACTTGGCCGATTCCATCTAACGTTGCGACGCGAGGCGGCGATCCGGCGCGGCCGCGTTCCCTCCCGCGCAAGGCGCCAATCCGCCGATCGATGGCGTGCTTCGTGCGGTAATCGAACATTTGCGCGAATAGGGAACCTGAGGCAACATTACCAAGGCGCGCTCCGCATGGATTGTGCGCATCGCGGCAGTCATCAACGGCGACTCGATTCGCCGGCTGCCTGGAGCCCGAGGTCCGCGGCGGACGCCACGCGCATCAATCGTCTGCACGAATGTCACTGGAGGAGAGTCGTGATGAACAACAGGGGTTTGTCGTGGGCACGCACGCTCGCGGCGGTTTGCGCGATGGCCGCCATGCCGGTATCGGCGCAAGGCACCGTCAAGCTGGGGCTCGTAGCCGAATTCTCAGGAGCGTTCGCGGAATACGGTCAGCAGATGTACGGCGGCATGAAGGCGTACATGAAGCTGCATGGGGACACCGTCGCCGGCAAGAAGATCGAGATCATCCAGAAGGACACGACCGGCCCGGCGCCCGAAGTGGCCAAGCGCCTGGCGCAGGAATTGATCTCGCGCGACAACGTCGACATGCTGGTGGGTTTCGGACTGACCCCCAACGCGCTGGCGGTTGCGCCGGTCGCGACCGAGACCAAAAAGCCGATGATCATCATGAACGCGGCGACGTCGATCATCACCACCAAGTCGCCCTATATCGTGCGCGTGTCGATGACGCTGCCGCAGGTCGCGACGCCGATGGCCGTATGGGCCGCGAAGAACGGGATCAAGCGCGTGTACACCGCCGTCTCCGACTACGGTCCGGGGCTCGATGCCGAAGGCGCATTCATCAAGGCGTTCAAGGCGGCTGGCGGCGAGATCGTCGACAGCGTTCACATTCCGCTGAAGAACCCCGACTTCGCGCCGTTCATCCAACGCATCAAGGATGCGAAGCCCGAAGCGGTCTTCGTGTTCCTGCCGTCGGGCGAGCAGGGCGTCGCGTTCATGAAATCGTTCAAGGAGCGCCGCCTGGCCGAAGCGGGTATCAAGCTGATCGCCACCGGCGACGTCACCGACGACACCGTGCTGGAGTCGATGGGCGATTCGACGCTGGGTTTGATCACCAGTTTCCACTACTCCGCGGCGCACGATTCGCCGGAGAACCGCGCATTCGTCAAGGCCTATGCGGAAGCCAACGGCACCAAGATGCGCCCCAACTTCATGGCAGTCGCGGGATACGACGGCATGGCAGCGATTTATGCCGCGTTGACCAAGACCGGTGGCTCGACCGATGGCGACAAGATCATCGCCGCGATGAAGGGGATGAAGATCGACAGCCCGCGCGGACCGATCAGCATCGACCCGGAAACTCGAGACGTGATACAGACGATGTACATCCGCAAGGTCGAGAAGGTGAACGGCCAGCTGTACAACGTCGAGTTCGACAAGTTCCCCGACCAGAAGGATCCGGGCAAGATGTAACGGCTATGCGCGCCGTCGTGCGCGCTGTCCGCGGAGGCTGCGCATTGGCCACCGTGGGCGGTGCGTGCGACGCTTGTTTCGCGCATGCCGGACGCTGCCTGTCCGTTGCGTCATGCTGAATCACCTGCTCGGCATCCTGTTCGACGGCGTCGCCTACGGCTCGCTGCTGTTCCTGATCAGCATCGGCCTTGCGGTGACGCTCGGATTGATGAACTTCATCAATCTCGCGCATGGTGCATTCGCGATGCTGGGGGGCTACGTGTGCGTGCTCGCGATGACGCGCGCCGGCATGCCTTTCTTCGCGGCGCTGCTGCTGGCGTTCGTCGCCGGTGGGCTTGCCGGCGCGCTGTTCGAACGCGTGCTCTATCGCCGCGTCTACCAGCGCAGCCATCTCGACCAGGTGCTGTTCACCATCGGCCTCGTGTTCATGTCCATCGCCAGCGCCGCCTACCTGTTCGGACCTGCGCAGCAGCCGATGCACCTGCCGGATTACTTGAGCGGCCAGGTGAATGTCGGCGGTGTCGACCTCGGCGTCTACCGGCTGTTCCTGATCGGCGCGGTCGCACTGATCACAGTGTCGCTGACGTGGCTGGTCGAGCACACGCGGTTCGGTGCGCAGGTGCGGGCGGCGGTCGACAACCGCGTCGCGGCGGAGGGACTCGGCATCGACGTTGCGCGTGTGTTCAGCGTCACGTTCGCCCTCGGCTCGGCGCTCGCAGCTCTCGGAGGCGGACTGGCGATCGACGTGCTGGGACTCGATCCGACGTTTCCGCTCAAGTACATGGTGTATTTCCTGCTGGTCGTCGCCGTCGGTGGTGCGCGCACCATCAAGGGGCCGCTGATCGCGGCGCTGATCCTCGGCGTGTTCGATGTCGCCGGCAAATACTACGTGCCCGAGGTCGGATCGTTCATCATCTACGCGTTGATGGTGATGCTGCTGGTGCTGTTCCCCGGCGGACTGTTCGGTCGCCGCGGATGAAAGTCGTCGCCAACACGCGCTGGTCGCGCTACGAGATCGCGTTCTGGCTGCTGCCCGTGATCGCATATTTCGCGCTGCCGACCTATCGGACGTTCGGCAGCCAGGTCCTGATCGCCGGGCTGTTCGCGCTGTCGCTCGATCTGGTCCTGGGCTACGCGCGGATCGTTTCGCTGGGGCACGCCGCGTTCTTCGGCCTCGGCGCCTACACGGCCGGGCTCCTTGCGCATCACGGCTTTGGCGAGCCGCTGTCGGGACTCGCCGCTGCCGCAATTGTGGCAGCGGCGGCCGGCGCCATCGCCAGCGTGCTGATCGTGCGCGGACAGGACCTGACGCGGCTGATCGTCACGCTCGGCGTTGGCCTCATGCTCTACGAGGTTGCCAACCGCATGGCGTCCATCACCGGTGGCGTCGACGGCCTTTCCGATGTGAACATGAAGCCGCTGTTCGGGCTATTGCGCTTCGGCATCGATGGCAACACCGCGTACCTGTACAGCCTCGGCGTGCTGTTCCTGGTGTTCTGTTTCGCGCGACGGCTGGTCGGATCGCCGTTCGGACTCAGCCTGCGTGGCGTGCGCGAAGGCGAACGCCGGATGCCCGCGATCGGCGTGTTCGTCGCGCGCAAACTGGTCATCGTGTACACGATCGGCGCGGCGATCGCCGGCATTGCCGGCGCGCTGCTGGCGCAGACGACCCAGTTCGTCGGTATCGACTCACTCGGCTTTGCACGCTCGGCCGATGTGCTGATCATGCTTGTGCTGGGTGGCGCCGGCTATCTGTACGGCGGCCTGATCGGCGCGGCGATCTTCATGATCCTGCAGGACCAGCTATCCAGTCTCAGCGCCACGTACTGGCAATTCTGGCTCGGACTGCTGCTGGTCGCACTGGTGTTGTTCGCACGTGGCGGTGTGATGGCGCTGCTGCGTACGCTCGCGGATCGATTAAGATTGCGCGACCGATGACCGTCGCCTTGCGCACACAGGGCCTGTCGAAGTCGTTCGGCGCATTCGTCGCGAACAGCGATATCGCGCTGACGCTCGAGCAAGGCGCTCGCCATGCGCTGATCGGTCCCAATGGTGCCGGCAAGACGACGCTGATCAACCTGCTGACCGGCGTGCTTGCGCCTTCATCGGGGGAGATCTGGCTCGGCGACAAACGCCTGACGTCGATGCCGCAGCATCGGCGCGTCAAGCATGGGATGACGCGGACGTTCCAGATCAACACGTTGTTCCCGGGCCTCAGCGTGCTCGAATCGGTGTTGCTGGCGGTATGCGAACGCCGTGGCAGTGGCGATCGCTGGTGGCGTCCGGTGCATGCGATGCCCGTCGAAATCGACGAGGCGATGGCGCTGCTGGCGACGCTGCATCTCGCCGACGACGCCCACGCGCTGACGCGCAATCTTGCGTATGGCCGCCAGCGATTGCTGGAACTGGCGCTCGCGCTGGCGACACGACCGCGCGTGCTGCTGCTCGACGAACCCGCCGCCGGCATTCCCGCCGACGCAAGCGCGGAGCTGTTCGACGTGCTCACCCGCTTGCCGGCAGACGTCACCGTGCTGTTCATCGAACACGACATGGGACTCGTGTTCCGCTTCGCCGAGCGCATCACGGTGCTGGTCGGCGGCAGGATACTTACCGCGGGCACGCCGCAGGAAATCGCCGCAGACCTTCGCGTCAAGGAGGTCTACCTGGGTGAAGGCGAGCATGCCTGAGTTGCTGCGCGTCGATGGGCTGGCCGCGGGCTACGGCGAGGCGCGCGTGCTCGATCGCGTGTCATTCGCGATGCAGGACAGCGACAGCATGGCGCTACTGGGCCGCAACGGGATGGGCAAGACCACGCTGCTGACGACGCTGATGGGATTGACGCGCGTATTCGCGGGCAGCGTGCACTGGCGCGGCCACGATTTCGCGCGTGTGCCACCTTTCCTGCGTGCGCGGGCAGGGCTTGGATGGGTGCCGCAGGAGCGGTGCGTGTTTCCGTCGCTGACGGTGCACGAACACCTGCAGGCGGTGGCGCGTCCCGGCCCGTGGAACACGCAGCGCGTGTATGGGCTGCTGCCGCGCCTCGCCGAGCGCCGTGGCAACTTCGGCAGCCAGTTGTCTGGTGGTGAACAACAGATGCTCGCGATCGGCCGTGCGCTGATGATCAACCCGCAACTGCTGCTGCTGGACGAGCCGATGGAAGGACTCGCCCCGATCATCGTGCAGGAACTGCTGCGCGCGATTCGCAACCTCGTCGACCAAGGCACGCTGGCGCTGATCATCGTCGAGCAGCACGCGCGGCTTGCACTCGGGATTACGCGCGTAGCGGTCGTCCTCGAACGCGGCCGAATCGTCCATCAGTCGTCGAGCGCCGCGCTGCTCGCGGATCCCGCGACGCTCGAGCGGCTGGTCGGAGTCGCGTGAGCTGCAGGATCGGCGTGCCGCAGTGGCGCGTCCGGTCGGCGCAGATTGCGCTACGATCACGCCGATGAATGCGCCCGCCGCGCCGTTTCTTTCGCTGATCGTCGCCACTGTCGATCGCGTTGCACTGGTCGATGAACTTTTTGCGTCGCTGGTCGTGCAGACATCGGATGATTTCGACGTCGTCGTTGTCGACCAGAATGCCGACGACCGGCTGGTGAATCTCGTTGCACGCTACGCGGGCCGTCTGGAAATCACCCACATCCGCCATTCGCCGCGCGGATTGTCGCGCAGCCGCAATGCAGGACTCGCCG
>JBDTJK010000169.1:0-4465 GCA_039935875.1 Casimicrobiaceae bacterium | reverse complement strand
TATCCGTCGCTCACTTCCACGTCGACTGTAGCGGCGAAGGGCGGTTGCTGCGGCGGTGCACGAGCGTGAAATCTTACGTTTCAGGGGATGGGCCGGCGTACTTCGCCGGCCGTCTTTCGTTGTCTAGTCAGGACGGTATATCCGGTTGCGCTGAGTTTCCCAAGGTGTTTTCCGAGGCTACCCGGCGAAGCCAGCAAGTCACCTTTGCCAGCATTCTCCCGACAAACGCTGCGCGCAGAGCGAATGATGCATCTGTGCGCTGACCAACCAAGCTAGATCGCAGAAAACCTAACCTCGTGCAGCACTCTAGATGAGGTAACTCGTGCCACTTGAAGGTTGCCTGCAATCGAGCCGATCACCGCCCGCTGTGGCTCGTGCTCGTCTGGGTGTCAAGCACCAGCCGGGCCATCCGCTTTCGGATTTCTGGCGACTACCTCATCAAGCAGGCGGTCGACAAGATCAAGTTTCAAGCGCAGCGCGTTACGCTGCGAGAAGACTGCCAGAAACTACGGCTCGTTGCTGGCGCTCGCCCGCGCCCTCATCCGCGCGATGGGACGATGCAGCGGTGGGCGCTGCGTTTCATCGACCGAATTCGTGAACCGTAGACCGACGCAAACAAGCGTAGGGTTATGGCTATGACTCTTTCAGCCGACATCCTCCTGATGAACCTGGCGAACGCGGATCAACACGCATTGCACTGGTAAGGTATCGACTGCGGGAGTGCCACGAAACGAGGCGACGATGAGCAGGGGAACGAGACGCGGTATGTTTTTGATCACGCTGACGCTCGCAATGGTTGGGCAGGCGGGGGGAGCCGACGCACAGCCACGCGACGGCGCAGGTTCAGATCGCGGCTCGCTAGGCCAGATGACAGTGGCGCAGGGAATGATGAGCCAAGGAATGATGGGCCAAGGAATGACAGGTCGAGGAACGATGGGGCCTGGCATGATGCAATCCCTGGCGCCGCCCGAGCCCGGGGCAACCGGCGACTCGATTTTTCGCAACCAGTGCTCCCGATGCCATATGCTTAAAGAGGGCTCGTCTGGTCGGTCCGGGCCGAGCCTGCATGGTCTCTTTGGACGCAAAGCCGGGACGGCGCCCGGCTATGCCTATTCGGCACCAATGCGAGAGTCTGGCGTCGTCTGGAACGACACGACGCTCGATCAATACATTGCGACTCCGCAGACCTATATCCCCGGCAACACAATGCCGTTTCCGGGTATCGCGGACAAGACCGCGCGGCAGCGCCTGGTCGCCTACTTAAAGAAGGCAACCAGGTAATGGATGAATTGTCCTACTTCGCGCAGCGAACGGAGATCCGCTGATCAAATGCGTGGGCCGCCGCCAACCTGACGCTCGCAATCTCGGGAGATGCCTCATGTGGTGTCACGGATCGTACTGGATGATGGGCAACGGTTGAAAGGAGCGGGTTAAATGATGATCTTTGGCGGGCTGTTCTGGCTGCTTCTTCTCGGCATCGGCGTTGCCGGGCCGTGTGGTTATTCGGCGCCGCGCGGCGTCCTGGCAGTGATATGCCGATGGCGGAACGCAATTCCCCGGCGCTGGAGATCCTTGAACAACGCTACGCCCGTGGCGAGATTAGCCGCGAAGAATATCTCGGGAAAAGGAGCGATATGCTTCGGTCGGGTGGGGACGCCCCGGCGCCATGAACGGTGAAACCTGCCGAAATGCGCAAGAACGAGGGGGCGTGTCTGAACTACTATTTCAGCAGGATCCTCCCGCTCGGGTTCGCGCAGGCCGTCGGACGGACCACAGCGGCACTTAAGGAGGCAGGATTCGGCATCATCACCGAAATCGACCTCAAAGGACACCCTCCAGAAGAAGATCGGTGCCGCTTGCCGAAACTACTGCATCCTCCGCGCCCGCAACCCCGCGCTTGCTTGCGAGGCACTTCAGCTTGAGGACAAGGTCGGAACGATGCTGCCCTGCAATGTCGTCGTGTGAGGGTGGTCGTCGTTAATCCGAGAACCAGCGGGGCTTGCAGGCCACCGAGGTAATAACAGATCTGCTCGGGTGGGAATCCGTCGCGCACCATCGCATGAATGGCGGTGGGGCTTTGCGGACAGGCAGGGCCATTGCATCGATCACTATCACCATCTCCATACGACGTGCGCGAATATTTGGCATCATTGCCTTCGTTTTGCGTCTGCACGCCGTCGTTCTACACGTTGCCGGCATTGGATTGGACGGTAAATGACTGGGGAGGTCCTGCGTCGAGCCGTCGTCACTTCGGCGCCCTTTGTCCAGGTCCGTGCGCCGAAACAGATCGCAATTCGCTGAGATAGTAGTCCAGCGAACCTGCGCTCAACGGCCCCACTCGCACGTCAACGAGGTCGCCTTTCGCATCGAAAAAGAGTGTTGTGGGTAACGCATCCGAGTTTGCGTATTGGCCCAGCTTTCCGGCGTCGTCGAGCAGTACATTGCGAAGCACCAATCCCTGGCCTTCGAGATAGCGCCGGACTGCATCGCGGGATTCCCGTTGATCAGCGAACAGATAAACAACGTCGTTCGATCGTTGCTGTGCTTGTTGCAGCACCGGCAGCTCGCGCCGGCACGGACCGCACCAAGTTGCCCACAAGTTCAAGACGACCGGCGTGCCCACTAGAGAGGAAATATGCGTCTCGCCGCCTTCCATGTTCGCGAACGTCGCCTCTGGCAGCTTGATCGGGTCACCATGCGTCATGAATACCGCGATGGTGCCTATGATCCAGGCAGTCATTCCGGCGAGAATCGCCGAGAACATAGGACGGCGCGACCGCGGGTATCGAACCGAATATTGCGTCGCGATTACCGCGACAGCGATCACGCCTGCGTACGGATTGAATCCACCGTCCGTGATGTCGAAGATCGACCATGGGACCGGCACGTAGGCGTGCCAATGCCCAATCACGAATGCAGCCCGGGCCACCAACAATGCGCCGAGAACGATCACGGACAGCAGATCCGCGCATTTCACGACACCGGTTCGCTCCACCGACTTTCCAACACCAAATCGCTGCACCAAACTTCCAACGCCAAACGCAACGCCGATGCTGATTCCAAGCGTGATGACGGTCGTGCTATAGCCGGGAATCATCCAGCGCTCACAATACCGCAAGGTCTCGACGAGCTTGCAACCCCAACGTGCTCAGTTGCTTGCGATGCCATGTCCCGAGTCACCAGATGCTTCCTATGCGTCGCCTAAAGTGTTCCCACGTAGTCTTGGTTCTGCGTCGCAGAGCGTTTTGCCCCCCCCGCAGGCTTCAATACGTTGTGACTGTCCATCCAGACTGAGTCTGAGACACTGGAAGGTGCGACCTATTCCGCATTTTTCAGAACCTCAGTCGGATGAATATTCACAAGAATGCCCGACCCGCGTTCGTGAGTCGACTGGAAATGGTCAAAGACGTCACTGGAAGCAAGCTGACTTTGGCGGCGACGGCGCTCAGGCACGGGGTCAGCGTGCCGACCGTACGTAAGTGGGTGGGGCGCTATCTGACGCAGGGCGAGCCTGGGTTGCGCGACGCGTCCTCGCGACCCCGAGTGAGTCCGCGCGCAATCTCGCCGAGTACGGCGGTGGGTATCGTGGAATTGCGCCGGCGCTTCCTGACGCATGCCTGGGTTGCGAAGAACTTGGCTGTGTCCGAAAGCACCGCAAGTCGGGTACCAGCGCGGGCCGGGGTGCCTCTTATTCAAAGGTAAGCTTCGTGGCGATCGAAGCACAATCAGCGATGTATGGTGTCGAGCGGACGCTTTGCGATGCTGGATGACGGCCTGGGCTTTAGCTTGGTGCCTTGGCGTTCCGTCCTTGAGCAACGCATCGGCCAGCAGTTGAGTGCGACGCTACGCGGTGATCACGTTACCTGGGCCGTCGGCCGTCAGCGAGGTCTTTCGAGATGGCCTGCGTAGGGTAGCGGAGCACTGCTCGGCGCTTGTGCCTCGGATGATGTGTCCAACCCAGATTCGATCTGACGGGCGGTGTCAGATCACGTTAAAGCGCGCCATACTCGAAATCCCCATTCGACCTTTAGGTGCCGGGATCACGCCACCGCGAAGGTCAGGAACGCGCCCAACAGCGGACCAAAGGCCGAGATTGTCTGCAGACTGCACGCGGCCAGGAGCAGTCCTTTGGGAAACCTTGCGCATATCGGCCGATACTGTTCGTCAGCGCGCGCCGCAATAGTCATCTGCGTTGACGCAATCGGTGGCGAACCGACCTCCCGGACCCGATCTACCGCGCAATCCTTGCGGACAGCCCCCGCCGAGTACAGACTCCCCGCTCAGCCCATGCGGGGCTTCTCAGGGGATCAATGATGCGCGCCATTCATAACGCCGCAATCGTCTGCGGCCTGATCTTGTCAGCGTCCGCCGCGGCAGCACCATGCGACGGCTTTGCCGACGTCGACGACAGCAACGCGGCCTATTGCACTGCGGCGACGTTCGTCAAGAGCAGAGGCATTACCTT
>JBDTJK010000168.1:0-11668 GCA_039935875.1 Casimicrobiaceae bacterium | reverse complement strand
CTGGTGGTCGAGCCCGTACCGCTGTTCGATCGTGCCGTCAGCGCGGCACTCGACACGCTGGCGAGCAAGAAGCCGCCGGAGCAAGGGGGCGAGGAGTCGCCCACCTTGCTGGTTCCCGCGTAGACCGCGCGATCAACCGCCCGTCGTCGGCGCGGGGCCGTTCGGACACTGCGGCACCTTGCCCCAGTAGCCGTCGCAGTAGTTGATACGCACCTTCTGTTCGCAGATCAACTTTTCCAGGAAGTTGCCGCGCTCGCAAACGTCGATTTCCGACGCCATCTGCGCCCAGCGATCCGGACGCGGCGGGGCCTTTGCGGCGGCAGCGTGAGCCGATCGCGGTTCCGGCGCCGGCGCAGTCGTCGTCGCACGGGCGGCGGCCGGTGGAGTTTTCGGCTTCGCGACTGCTTTCGGTGCCGGCTTCGGGTGTGGCTTGGCGTCCGCCGAGGCAGGCGCGACCGCAGGTTCCGCTGCGGGTGGGCTCGACGGCTCGCTGGCCGGCGCGCTGCCGTCGGCAGGCTTGGCGTCGCCGGCCGCTGGCGCATCAGGGGCCACGGTCGGCGTGGTCGTCGAGCCGCCTGCCGGCGCCGCGGTGTCGCTCTTGGTATCGGTTGCTGCCGCGGGTGTGGAGGCGCTCGACTGGTCGGACTTGTCCGCATGATCGCCGAGTGAACGCCAGCCGAACCACGCAGCCAGCAGGATCACCACGGCGATCACCGCAACGACGACGTAGGGTTTCGGGATCCCGCCCGAGACTGCCGGCACGGCGACGGCGGCGGCAGGCGTGGCCGCCGCGTTGGCCGCACCCGATGCAGCCGTCCCGGCTGCCGGCGGCATGCCCGCGCCGGGCGCCAGCAGCGCCGCGCCGCATTTCTTGCAGAAGCGTCCGTCCGCAGGATTGTCGAAACCGCAGATCGTGCATTTCATCGTAAGTCCCCTGTGATCACGCGGTTTGATTTCCCGCCCGGCGGGCATCGTGCATCAGCGGAGGCGCGTTGCGCAAGTCCCCCCCTCCACCGCGCCGGCTTCGTGGGACAATTCACGGTTGATCTTCCTTACGTGGACACCTGCATTTCCGGGTTTCCAGAGCCAATGAATCCACTCCTTCGCCTATGCCTCGCTGCGCTGTGCGCAGCACTGCCGATGCTTGCGCTCGCTGACGAGCCCGCTCCCGACCCGATGAGCGTGCTGGGTGCCGCCAAGGCGGCAACCGGCGGCTCCGCGTGGAACGACCTGCGCACGCAGCATTCGCGCGTGACGCTCGCGACCGGCAGTCTTTCCGGTCCGGTCGAGCGCTGGAGCGAATTCCTGACCGGACGTTCGTACCTCACGTATTCGATCGGACCCACGGCAGGCGCCGCAGGCTTCGACGGCAAGGCAGGCTGGACCGAGGACGCGCAAGGCGATTCGCGCATCGAATCCGCGCAAACAGCGCGTGAGCTCGCAGTCAATACGGCCTACCGCGACCGGCTGGCGTTCTGGTTTCCGTCACGTTATCCCGCCAGGATCACGTTCAAGGCTCGCGAGCACCGGGACGATGCCGATTTCGACGTGATCTCGGTGGTGCCCGAAGGTGGCCGCGAGTTCGACCTGTGGGTCAACGCGGACACGCACCTGATTGAGCGGCTGACCGAACGCGAGGCCAGCGAGACGCGCACCGAGTACTACATGGATTTTCGCGAAGTCGGCGGAGTACGCATACCGTTTCGCGTGCGCGCGACGCGGGGGGATCCGCGCTTCGACGAGATCGTTACCGTGGACGAGATCGATTTCGATCCGCCGCAAACGCCCGTCAGCTTCGCGCGGCCGGCGCCCCCGGCCGCCGACTACGCGTTCCCTGCCGGCAAGAGCGAAGTGGAAGTACCGTTCACGCTGGCGAACGGGCACATCTATGTCGACGTGCGGATGAACGGCAAGGGTCCGTTGCAGATGTTGCTGGTTGCCGGCGGCGCGAACGTGATGCTGCCGCAAACGGCGCAGGCGCTGGGATTGAAGGCGGATCCGGTACCCGCGGCTGCCGACGCCAATGCGCCGCCCGCTCCCGCGCTCACGCGCGTGGCCAGCATCGACATCGGGGGCCTGACGATCGCCGGCCAGGCGTTCGCGATCGTGCCGCTCGAAGCGCAGCTGCGGCGCATCGAGGGCATGGATCACGTCGCGGGGCTTATGGGCTATGAGCTTTTCAAGCGCTTCCCGACGCGCATCGACTACGCGCAGAAGAAGATCGTGTTCTATGCGCCGCAACAATGGAAATACCGCGGCTCGGGCGTGCGCGTGCCGATCTCGTTCAACGGCCACGTCCCGCTGGTGGAAGGAAGCCTGGATGGCATTTCCGGTCTGTTCGAGATCGATGCCGGATCGCGTGCGTCACTGACGCTGACTTCCCCGTTCGCCGACCGCAACCAGCTTGCCCAGAAGTACCACGCGAGTCCTGCGATCACCATCGGCGAAGGCGTCGAGGGTCCTGCACGCGCGCGGCTTGCGCGGGCGACGCTGCTCAAGCTCGGGACGGTCGACGTTCCCGCGCCGCTGACACTGCTGTCGACGGCAACCGGCGGACCACTCGCCAATCCGGGGCTCGCAGGCAACGTCGGCTTTGGGGTGCTACGGCGCTTCAATGTCGTGTTCGACTATCACGACCAGCAGATGTGGTTCGAAAAGAACGCGGCGTTCGGCGACAAGGACGTCCAGGATCGTGCGGGCCTGTGGGCGGAGCGCGGCAAGGATGGCATCACGATCGTCGACGTGCTGGCGAACGGCCCCGCCGCCTCGGCGGGATTGAAGGCCGGCGACATCGTCAAAAGCGTCGATGGCAAGCCCGTCGCATCACTTTCCCTCGATGCGTTTCGCACGCGTCTGAAAGCGCCTGCCGGCAGCAAGTTGCGCCTGACGCTGGGCAACGGCCGCGCGATCGTCATCACATTGCGGGATCTGGTTTGACCCCGCCGGCAACGGCGTTCGATTCGCACGCACTGCACACCTGCTGATGCACGCTACGCTCGGCGTCTTTGCACTCACGTCGCCGCTGTTCCTGCTGGTGCTGATCGGGTTCCTGCTGTCGCGCATGTTCGGCTGGCCGAGGGCCGCATCCGACGCGCTGACGCGCTTCGTGTTCAGCATCGCGATCCCCGCGTTCCTGTTCCGGCTGATGAGCGATTTCGCAAGCCTGCCGCATGTCGACGCGCGATTGCTGCTGGTTTACTTTGGCGGCTGTGCGATCGTCTACGTGGCTGCGCGCATGATCGGCCGCTATGCGTGCGCGATGGACGGCGCGGCCCAGTCGGTATTCGGCATGGGCAGCATATTTTCCAACAATGTGCTGTTGGGCCTGCCGATGGCTCAGATCGCGTTGCCGCCCGCTGCGATGCCGGCGGTATCGCTGGTGCTGGTGTTCAACTCGCTGCTGTTGTGGACGCTGGTCACGGTGTCCGTCGAATGGGCGCGCCACCGCGATCTTTCGCTGGCGGGCTTCGGCAGAACCGCGCGCAGCGTGATGCTCAATCCGCTGATCGCGGGCATCCTTGGCGGCACCGCGTGGGGCTTCACGGGTTTGCGCATGCCACAGGTGGCTGACACGACGTTGGCGTTGCTGTCTGCCGCCGCAGTGCCAATGTCGCTGGTCGCGCTCGGCATGGGACTTGCGGAATACGGGATCCGCGCAGGCCTCAGGCAAAGCGCACTGATCACCGCATTGAAGCTGCTGTTGTTGCCGGCCTGTGTATGGGGACTTGCGCGCGCCATGCACCTGCCGCCGGCGGAAACGATGGCAGTCGTGCTGCTCTCGACAATGCCGACCGGCGCCAATGTCTACCTGATGGCACGCCAGTTCGCGACGCTCGAGGGTCCGATCGCATCGGCGCTTGTGTTGTCGACGTCGCTTGCAGCGCTGACCACGCCGCTCGCGCTGGCGATCGTCGGCGCATCCATGCGCTGACGCAGGTGCGGCGGCTCGCACCAGCAGCCACCGGCATAATGTCGTTTTCGAGGGGAATTCGAGTGGCAGCGAAGGCAGCGGCAAAGACGGCGGCAAAATCGAAGGCTGGCAAGGCGAAACCCTATTACGTCGTGCGCCATTCCGACATTCACGGCCGCGGCGTGTTCGCCGCGCGCACGATCCGCAACAAGCAGACGATCATCGAATACCGCGGCGAACGCACGACATGGAAGGAGGCCAACAAGCGCCCGGCGTCCGATCCCGACAATCCGTATCACACCTTCCTGTTCGGACTCGATGACGGTCGTGTGATCGATGCCGACGTGCGCGGCAATGCCGCGCGCTGGATCAACCACTCGTGCAAGCCCAACTGCGAAACGTTCGAGGACGAGGACGGCCGGGTGTTCATTGCCGCACGGCGCAAGATCGAACCGGGCGAAGAGCTCACGTACGACTACCAGCTCACGTACGACGGCAAGATGGGCAAGAAGATGCGCGCCGCGTATACCTGCGGTTGCGGCGCCAAGCGCTGCCGCGGCACGATGCTCGGCAAGGAATGACGAGCCGCGCAACGATCTGCCCCTGCGGTGGCCGCAAACGACTTCACTTTCGCCATCCCATTCGTTAAATCTATCGCAACGTTAAGAATATACAATTTGTTTTATCGGCTACGGGCCCATATCCTGTGAATCGTTCTCATTCACATCGAAAGGGTAGGCGCCGTGAAAACAGTCGGTCAGAAACTCGAGGCATTCAAGGTCCAGGGCGTCAAGCCAGGGTTCAACCAGGCGGAGGAAAATGGCGTGTCGGCGTTCGAAACGCTGACCGAAGCGTCCTTTGCGGGCAAGTGGAAGGTCATCTACTTCTACCCCAAGGACTTCACGTTCGTCTGTCCTACCGAAATCGTGGGCTTTGCCAAGCTGGCGGGGGATTTTGCCGACCGTGACGCGGTCGTGCTCGGCGGTTCGGTCGACAACGAGTTCTGCAAGCTCGGCTGGCGGCGCGAGCACAAGGATCTCGACAAGCTGCCGCAGTGGCAATTCGGCGATCCCGCTGGCTCGCTGGTGGACCAGCTGGGTGTGCGCGACTTGGCCGAAGGCGTGGCGCTGCGAGCGACGTTCATCGTCGATCCGGACAACGTGATCCAGCACGTATCGGTCAACAACCTCAACGTCGGACGCAACCCGCAGGAAGTGTTGCGCATTCTCGACGGGCTGCAGACCGACGAGCTATGCCCGTGCAACCGCACGTTGGGCGGCGCAACGCTGTAACACGCAATCGCGCAACGTGCGCTGTCGCACGTTGCGCGCCCGCCGATCTTCGCCGGGTCCTGCGTGAGCGATTCGCCGCCCTCAATTTCCAGGAGATTTCCGCATGCAACAACTGACCGACATCAAGGCGCGCATTCCCGATTACGCCAAGGACATCCGCCTCAATCTCGACAGCGCGATCACCCGCTCGAGCCTTGCGCCCGCGCATGCGTACGGCGCCGCGCTGAGCGCCGCGGTCGCCGCACGCTCGCCTGCACTGGTATCCGCGCTGCGCGACGCCGGCGAGCTCGCCGGCGGGCATGCGCAGGCTGCGCTCACCGCAGCCGCACTGATGGGCATGAACAACGTCTGGTACCCGTACGTCGACATGACGGGCGACATGGCATTGAAGGCGTTGCGTCCGGAACTGCGAATGAACGCCTACGCGGGTCACGGCGGCGTCGACCAGGCGAGCTTCGAACTCTATGCGCTGGCGGCATCAATCGTCGGCAAGTGCCATTTCTGCGTGGCGTCGCATTACAAGCTGCTGCAACAATCAGGGCTGACCACCGAGCAGTTGCGCGATGTCGGCCGCATTGCCGCCGTGGTGAACGCCGCCGCGCAGGTGCTGCAGGCCGAGTCGGCAGTGCCCGAGCCGGCGTAGCCACGAGCGCTCGGGGCGACGCCTCCCGTAGCGCCGCTGCCGCCGCCGTCCGCCGGACGATGCCGTAACATCGGCGCCTCGAACCCACGGAGCCTACCGTCCATGGCACGCAAGCAGCAGTCGATTCCGCAGGGGCGCGTCGTCGTCCTCGAACACACGTCGAAGGTGCTGGCCGGCAATGCGCTCGGTGATCCGCACGTGCGCAAGCTTGCAGTATGGCTGCCGCCGCAATACGACAGCGCCAAGGGGGTCTTGCGCGGGCGCCGCTTCCCGGTACTGTATGACCTCGTCGGCTTCACCGGCTCAGGACTCGCGCACGTCAACTGGCGGCCGTTTGACGAGAACGTCGCCGAACGCGCGGCGCGCCTGGTGGACGCGAAGACGATGCCACCAGCGATCATCGTGTTTCCAGACTGCTTCACGTCTCTGGGCGGCAACCAGTACATCAACTCGTCGGCCCTCGGCCGCTATGCCGATTACCTGACCCGCGAAATCATCCCGTTCGTCGACCACGAATTCCGCACGCTTGCGTCGCGCGATCACCGCGGTTGCTTCGGCAAGTCGTCAGGCGGATACGGCGCCATCATCCACGCGATGCGCTACCCGGAATACTGGGGTGCGATCGCCGACCATTCGGGCGACGCCAACTTCGACCTGTGCTACCTGACCGACTGGCCGCGCACGTTGAACGAGCTCGATCGCTACAGGTCGCGCACGCGCAAGCCGGGCAAGGTGAACATCGTGCGCGATGCGCAGCTGTCGGCGGACGGCCGCGACGATGGGCGTGTAAAGCGCTTCCTGACCGCGATGTGGGACAAGGAAAAGCTGTCCGATGCCGAAATGCACGCGATCATGGAGATCGCGATGGCGGCGAGCTACGATCCCGACCCCCGCGCGCCGAACGGCTTTCGCGTGCCGTTCAATCTCGAAACCGGCGAATTCCTGGCAGCCCGCTGGCAGCGCTGGCTGGCGCACGACCCGGTGCGGTTGGTGGGCAAGTACGCGCAGGCCCTGCGCTCGATGCGCGGCATCTACATCGACTGCGGCTGGCGCGACCAGTACCACCTTCACTACGGCGCGCGCTTGTTGTCGAAGCGGCTGTCCGAGCACCGGATCGCGCATGTCTACGAGGAATTCGACGAC
Organism: Casimicrobiaceae bacterium; assembly: GCA_039935875.1. Classification (GTDB taxonomy): domain Bacteria; phylum Pseudomonadota; class Gammaproteobacteria; order Burkholderiales; family Casimicrobiaceae; genus VBCG01. Next base: position 4,680 of record JBDTJK010000168.1, on the reverse strand, counting down.
ACGCATTCGGCGATCGACTACCGGATGGACATCAGCCTGCCGTTCCTTGCGCGCACGCTCGCGCACTGATCGGCGCGACAACTCGCGTCCGCGCCAGCCACTATAATCACACCGCGTCTGCCAACGGCGCCTTCGGGAGGATCGGCATGCGCTGGGGCGATTTCAGGCAAAGCGATAACATCGAGGACCGCACCGGCGATGGTGGCGGTTTCGGTGGCGGATCGTTCGGCGGCGGGGGTGGAATTCGCCTCGGTCTCGGCGGCATCGTGATTGCCGTGATCGCGAGCCTGATACTCGGCATCAACCCCCTGCAGTTTCTCGGCATGATCGCGGGCGATAACGGTGGCTATGCGCCGCAGCCGACGCCCGCTCCGCGCACGGCACCACCGGGCTACGGTCCGCCAACCGCACCGCGCCAGACGTCGTCGGCACCGCTGTCCGACGAGCGCAAGATGATCGGCGGCATCCTCGGCGATACCGAAGACGTGTGGACAGCAGTGTTCCGCACGCAGGGACGCCAGTACACGCCGCCGGTACTGGTGCTGTTCACCGGCGCGACGCAGTCGGACTGCGGACGCGCGTCGACTGCGATCGGACCGTTCTACTGCCCCGGCGACCGCAAGTTGTACCTCGATACCGGTTTCTTTCGCGAGCTCGCGCAGCGCTTCGGTGCACCCGGCGACTTCGCGCAGGCCTACGTTGTGGCGCACGAGGTCGGCCACCACGTGCAGAACCTGCTTGGCACGATGAGCCAGTTCGACGCACGTTCACGCGGACTGGGTGCACGCGAACGCGACGCTCTGTCCGTGCGCCTGGAATTGCAGGCGGACTGCTACGCGGGCGTATGGGGTTTCTACGCGGCAAAGCGCCACCTGCTCGATCCCGGCGACCTCGACCAGGGCCTGCGCGCCGCAGCGGCGGTGGGCGATGACAACATCCAGAAAATGACGCGCGGTACGGTGGTTCCGGAGTCGTTCACACACGGGTCCTCGCAACAGCGGTCGAGCTGGTTCAAGCGGGGGTTCGACAGCGGCGACATTGGCCACTGCGACACATTCGCGGGCAGCTGACCCTGGCGTCGGCAACGGCGCACTGCCGAGCCTCGGCGAACGAACCGCCGTTCGCGGGTCCGATCGCAAATTCCTGCTTGACACCGGGCAAGTCGGGCAGATAATCGAGCGAATGGAGGGAGCACCCATGAACCCGACGTTGATTTCAGCCGGTGCACTGGCCGCACTGCTGATTTCCGGGTGTGCAGCGGCGCCCATGACGCGTGCCAGTGTCGACGGCAAGCTTGTCTGCAACCAGGATTACATGGACCAGGTCGAGCGCAGCGCGCACCGGCAGATGACGGAAGTGCACTGGATCAATTGCCCGCAGATCCAGTTGCGCGCAGCCGATAGCTGATCCTCGCAGTTTCCTTGGCACAGGCGGATCGCGGCCCGCAAGCCGGGCGCAACGAGCCCTGTTGCGTGGCTGCGGGTTACAATGGCGGCGTGTCAATTTCATCCACGGATCGCCCATGAAATCGATTGTTCTCGCGCCGCTGCTGGCCTGCGCACTGGCCACCCTCCCTGCCTTCGCACAAAATTCGCCCTCGGCGGCAAACGCCAAGAACACCTGTGAAAAGCCCGACGATTATCCGGGCCACCTTGCCAGCGACCAGCGCCTGCGTGGCTGGCAGAAAACGATGGAAGCCTACGGCAGTTGCGTGAAGAAGTACGCCGACGAGCAGCGCGCGATCGCCGAATCGGCCACCAAGGCCGGCAACGACGCCGTGACCGAATACAACGCGCTCGCCGCGAAAGCCAAGGAAGCCATCGAAAAGTCCAAGAACTGAACGCGCAGCGCTCCCGCGCGGTGGATGGTTGGAGCACTTGATGCCGCCGCCGGGTGCGCCCACTGGCGCTGTCGCGAATACCGCGAGTGCGCAGGCGATTGCGCGCGCACTGCTCGATGGCTTCAACCGTCACTACGCGCTGTTCCGCGAGTGCGCACGTGTCGCGCGACGCCACTTCGACGATTCCAACTGGCTGGCGATCGGGCACGTCGCTCGCGACCGCATCGATTTCTACGACCGGCGCGTCGCCGAGACCGTCGCTCACATCGAGCACGAGTTCGCGCCTGCCGCGTTGCCGGTGGACGATCTCGACGCGTTGTGGTCGGCGGTCAAGCTTTTTTACATCACGCTGCTGATCGACCATCCGCAACCCGAATGTGCGGAGACGTTCTTCAACACCGCGACCTGCAAGATCCTGCACCGCCGCTATTTCAACAACCGCTTCATCTTCCTGAAGCCTGCCACCGCGACCGCGCACATCGAGTGCGAGCCGCCATCCTATCGCAGCTACTATCCGATGCAGCGGGGCCTGCGGCAGGCGTTGATCGACATCGTGCTCGACATGGGATTCGAGCGGCGCTTCGCGGATTTCCGCCGCGACATCGTCCACCTGACGCGCGCGTTGCGCGCCGCATTGCCGCGTCCGTACCGCCTGGCCGCCAATCACCAGGTGCAGCTGTTGTCGAACCCGTTCCTGCGCAACCGCACCAGCTATCTGGCCGGACGCGTGATCAACGGCAACCTTCGCCTGCCGTTCGTCGTCGCCATCAAGCACGATGCGCGCGGGTTGCTGCGTGTCGATGCGCTGCTGACCGACCCCGTCGACATCGCGCTGCTGTTCTCCGCCAACCGTGCGTATTTCCTCGCCGATATGGAAGTGCCGAGCGCGGTGGTCGAATTCCTGCACGACCTGTGCCCCGACCGCAGCCAGTCCGAGCTGTACACGATGCTCGGGTTGCAGAAGCACGGCAAGGCCCTGTTCTATCGCGACCTGCTGCACCACCTGCGACATTCCAGCGATCAATTCGTCGTCGCGCCGGGGATTCGCGGTCTGGTGATGGCGGTGTTCACGCTGCCGTCCTTTCCGTGGGTATTCAAGGTCATCCGCGACGACATCGCGCTGTCGAAGGATACCGACCGTGCGAGGGTGCGCGACAAGTACACGCTGGTCAAACATCACGACCGCGCCGGGCGCATGGCGGACATCCTCGAATACTCGAACGTGGTATTCCCGCGCGCCCGGTTTGCGCCGGCATTGCTCGCTGAGCTGCGCGCATCCATCCCATCGATGCTGGAAGACGATGGTGACAGCGTGTTGATCCGCCACCTGTATATCGAGCGACGCTTGACACCGCTCAACCTGTACCTGCGCGACGCGAGAGGCACTGCGCGCGACGCATGCATCGCCGAGTATGGCGACGCGATCCGCGAGCTCGCCACCGTCAACATCTTCTGCGGCGATTTGCTGTTCAAGAACTTCGGTGTCACGCGCTACGGGCGCGTCGTGTTCTACGACTATGACGAGATCGAGTACCTGACCGATTGCCGCTTCCGGCGCATTCCCGTGCGACCGGCGTTCCACGACGAGACCGCCGCGGACGCCTGGTACGACGCCGCACCGCGCGACGTGTTCCCGGAGGAGTTCGCCTCGTTCCTGCTGACGGACGGAAACATTCGCGAGCCCTTCCTGCGCTATCATCACCAGCTGCTCGACGCCGATTGGTGGCATGCGACGCAAGCCGCACTGCATGCCGATCCCGCACTGCCGGAAGTCCTGTCCTACCCGCAGCGCGTGCGTTTCGCGCAGTGAACGAATGACGGCAAGCGCATGGTGTGTGGCGACGATCGTGCGGGCAATCACCCGATGAACGGCGCTCGGGATGTGGCGACGATGAAAGGACCTGGACGATGTACGTGAGCGTGTTCGAGGTGTTGCGCGCGGGCCCCGGACCCTCCTCCGTGCAAACGCTTGCGCCGCTCAACGCGGCACGCCAGTTCACTCACCTGCTGGAAGCCGACGGACTCGCCCGCGGCGCATCGCGGATCGACGTCGAGCTGTACGGCGGCCTCGCCTGCGGCGGACGCGAAAGCACCACGGGCGCAGCGATCATGGCAGGGTTGAGCGGCGACGCGCCGGAGAGCTGCGATGCGCACGCGCTGCAGTCGCGCGCGGCCACCATCAAGGCACAGCGAACACTGCTTCTCAACGGCCGCCAGCCGATTGCATTCGACGCCGAGCGGGACATCGCATATCGCGTCGACCGCTCGATCGAAGGTGCCAGCAATGCTTTGCGCTTTGTCGCACGCGGCGCGCGCGGCGAAGTGATTGCCGAGCGCTCCTACTATTCGATCGGCGACGGCGAAATCGTCGATCCTGCACATGCACGCAATGCGCGCGAAGGACCGCGCATCCCATATCCGTTCGTCTCGTCGGCCGCGCTCTGCGATGCCGGCGAAGTGGTCGGCAAGAAGCTCGCCGCGATCGGCTTCGCCAACGAAACCGTGTGGCGCAGCCCGGCCGACGTGCGCACGGCGCTGGTCGGATTCGCACTCGTGATGGAGGCGAGCGTGCGGCGCGGGCTCGCCAGCGACGAGCCGCTGCCAGGTGGTCGCACGCGGCGTGCGCACGCGCAATCGATCGCATTGCGCGCCACGCGTGGCACGCCGGCACAGTGGTGTTCGGTGATGGCGCAGGCGGTCGCCGAGGAAAATGCTGCCGGCGGCGTGGTGGTCGCGGCGCCCACCAGCGGCGCCGCCGGGCCGGTGGCCGCATTGCTGATGCACTGGCGCGACGCAAAGCCGCTCGACGAGGAACGCGGCATCGTCGATTTCCTGATGAC
>JBDTJK010000167.1:0-2748 GCA_039935875.1 Casimicrobiaceae bacterium | reverse complement strand
GTGGCGCTGAAGACCTCCGAGGGCCTGGCGCAGATGCTCAACGTCTTCCTCAAGGCTGAATTCAAGCGCAACGTATTCACCCGGATCGCGGCATTGATCGCCTATCCGGTGCTGATGGCATTTCGCCGCCGCGTGGACCCGCGCAGGCACAACGGCGCCACGCTGGTGGGTCTGAAGGGCGTCGTGGTCAAGAGTCATGGCGGCGCCGACGTCATGGCGTTTACCCACGCGTTGACCAAGGCATACGCCGAAGTCACGCACGGCGTGCTCGAACAGATCGCGCTGCGCATTGCGGCGATGCCGGGCGCGCCGCCTAACGCCGCAAGCGCGCCGCCGCAAACCGATGCATAGCCGCATCGCGGGTACGGGCAGCTACCTGCCCGCAACGATCCTGACCAATGCCGAGCTCGCCACGCGTGTGGCGACCGATGACGAGTGGATCCGCTCGCGCACTGGCATCGCGCAGCGGCACATCGCGGCCGATGACGAGGCGACCTCCGACCTTGCGCTGCAGGCTTCGCTGCGCGCGCTGGACGCCGCTGCAATCGCGCCGCGTGACGTCGACCTGATCATCGTCGCGACCACCACGCCGGACATGGTGTTCCCCTCGACCGCGTGCATCCTGCAGCACAAGCTGGGCGCCACTTCCGGCGGAGCGGCGTTCGACGTGCAGGCCGTCTGCTCGGGCTTCGTCTACGCGCTGGCGATCGCCGACCGCATGATCGTGTCCGGCATGGCGCGCAATGCACTGGTGGTCGGCGCTGAAATCTATTCACGCATCCTCGACTGGAGCGATCGCACCACGTGCGTGCTGTTCGGCGACGGTGCCGGTGCGATCGTGCTGACGCCGAGCGAACGGCCGGGAATCCTGACCGCACACCTGCACGCCGACGGCAGCCATCGCGACATCCTGTGCGTCCCCGGACAGGTGCGCAACGGAATGGTTCAGGGGACTCCGCTGCTGCGGATGGACGGCGGACAGGTGTTCAGGTTCGCGGTCAAGGTGCTGGCGGAAGTGGCGCAGGAGGCGCTCGATGCGTGCAACATGGATGCGCAGTCGATCGACTGGCTGATCCCGCACCAGGCCAACATCCGCATCATGGATTCAACTGCGAAGAAACTGCATGTTCCGCATGCAAAAGTGGTGGTGACTGTCGACCGCCACGGCAACACATCCGCCGCATCGATACCGCTCGCGCTTGACGAGGCCGTGCGCGACGGCCGCATCACCGCCGGGCAGCACGTTATGCTGTTGGGTGTCGGAGGCGGATTCACCTGGGGCTCGGTTTTCCTGCGCTGGTCATGAAAAAATTCGCATTCCTGTTTCCGGGGCAAGGCTCGCAGTCGGTGGGCATGCTCAACGTATACGTCGACCATCCCGCCGTGCGCGCGACGATCGACGAGGCGTCGGATGTGCTGTCGGAAAACCTGTCGGCAGTGATCGACAACGGCACCGCCGATGCGCTCAACCTGACGACCAACACGCAGCCGGTGATGCTGGCCGCCGATGTCGGCGTGTGGCGCGCGTGGCAGCAGGCGGGCGGTGCCGACCCGGCGATGATGGCGGGTCATAGCCTCGGCGAATACGCGGCGTTGGTGGCCGCCGGTGCACTCGAGTTTGCGGACGCGGTGCGCCTGGTGCGCTTTCGTGCACAGGCGATGCAGGAAGCGGTTCCCGCAGGCGTGGGCGCAATGGCGGCCGTGATAGGCGGCGAGGACGAAGGCATCCTGCAGGCATGTGCGGAGGCAGCGCAGGGAGAGGTCGTCGAGGCGGTCAATTTCAACGCGCCCGGGCAACTGGTGATTGCCGGACACCGCGGCGCCGTCGAACGCGCGATGCTGACGGTGAAGGCGCACGGCGCGAAGCGCGCGATCCTGCTGCCGGTATCGGCGCCATTCCACAGTTCGCTGCTGCGGCCGGCGGCTGCGCGCCTCGCCGAACGCCTGGCGGACATCCGCTTCGCGCCGCCGCGAATTCCGGTGTTGCACAACGTCGATGTGGAAGAACATGCGGACCCCGCTGCGATCCGCACGGCGCTCGCCGAGCAGGCGGCACGCCCCGTGCGCTGGAGCGCCACGGTGCGCGCCATCACGGCGCTCGGCGTGACCACGCTGGTCGAATGCGGACCCGGCAAGGTGCTCACCGGACTGATGCGCCGCATCGATGCCAACCTCGAGGCGCTGGCACTCAGCGACGGCTACGACATCGACGCGGCCATCGCGGCCCTGAAGACGGAGACCGCATGAGCGCACGCGAGCTCGAAGGGCAGGTCGCGCTGGTCACCGGTGCAACGCGCGGCATCGGTCACGCGATTGCGCTGGAGCTTGCGCGTGGTGGCGCGACCGTCGTCGGCAGCGCGACCAGTGACGACGGCGCTGCGCGGATCGGCGCCTATCTTGCGGACGCCGGCAACAACGGCACCGGGATCAAGCTCGACGTCACCGACGCGGCCGCGACCACCGCGGCGCTGGACGACATCGAGAAACGCTTCGGTCGCATCGCGATCCTCGTCAACAATGCCGGCATCACGCGCGACAACCTGTTGCTGCGGATGAAGGACGATGAGTGGGATGCTGTGCTGGACACCAACCTGAAGGCGGTGTTTCGCCTGTCCAAGGCCGTGCTGCGCAACATGATGAAGGCGCGCAACGGGCGCATCATCCAGATCACCAGCATCGTCGGCACTTCGGGCAATCCGGGACAGGCGAACTACGCGGCGGCGAAAGCCGCGCTCGGCGGATTCACCA
>JBDTJK010000166.1:0-13962 GCA_039935875.1 Casimicrobiaceae bacterium | reverse complement strand
GCAGCGACAACGAGAACGCAATGATCGCCAGCAACACGGTCCAGCTGCGGAACGTGCCGCGTTTTTCGGTGACGGCCAGCGAATGGATCAGCGCAGTGCCGACGAGCCAGGGCATGAATGACGCGTTCTCCACCGGGTCCCAGAACCACCAGCCGCCCCAGCCGAGCGTGTAGTACGCCCACGCGCTGCCGAGCGCGATGCCCATCGTCAGGAAGCACCACGCCACCGTCGTCCATGGCCGCGACCAGCGCGCCCAGCTGGCGTCGAGGCGGCCGCCGATCAGCGCGGCGATGGCGAACGAGAACGCCACCGAGAATCCGACGTAGCCCATGTACAGCATCGGCGGATGCACGACCATTCCCGGGTCCTGCAGCAGCGGGTTGAGGTCGCTGCCTTCCAGCGGCGCTGGCAGCAGCCGTTCGAACGGGTTGGACGTGAACAGCAGGAACAGCAGGAAGCCGATCGCGATGATGCCCATCACCGACAGCACGCGTGCGGCGAGCGGCGGCGGCAGGTTGCGGCTACGCAGCGCCACTGCGAAGCCCCACCCCGACAGCATCAGCAGCCACAGCAGCAGCGAGCCTTCGTGGGAGCCCCACGTGGCGGCGAACTTGTATTGCAGCGGCAACGTGGAATACGAATGCTGCGCGACGTTGAGCACCGAGAAATCGCTGGTGACGAAGCTGTACGCAAGCGCGCCGAAGGCCACCGCCACCAGCACGAACTGCAGCGATGCGGCGGGGCGCGCAAGCGCCATCAGTGCGGCGTCGTTGCGCCATGCGCCCCACAGTGGAACCACTGCTTGCACCAGCGCGACGATCAGCGCCACCATCAGCGCGAAGTTGCCGAGTTCGGCGATCATCGCGCGCCTTCCAGCGTTTTCATTTTCATTCCTTCGCGGGCTTCCTTGATCGCCATCGCGGCGTCAGGCGGCATGTAGTTCTCGTCGTGCTTGGCCAGTACTTCGGTCGCATGGAACGCGCCGTCACCACCCAGCGCACCTTGCGCGACGACGCCCTTGCCTTCCTTGAACAGGTCGGGCAACAGTCCGGTGTACACCACAGGAATCGTGTGCGCGGTATCGGTAACCTCGAAGCGTACCGTCAGCGAGCCCGGATCGCGCTTCAGCGAATGGTCGACGACCATGCCGCCGATGCGAAACGCGCGGCCCACCGGTGCATCGTGCGCCGCCACCTGCGACGGTGAAAAGAAGAATACGAGGTTCGACTGGAACGCGTTGAGCACCAGCGCCACCGCGACGCCGAGCACGCAAAGTCCGGCGGCGATCCAGCCGAAGCGGCGCTGGCGCGGCGTCATCGGCTCGTGTCCTGCGCCGCGCGCGCATGCTGCAACCTGCGCCTCACGCCGACGACCTCGATCACGATTGCCAGCGCGAACATGCCGTAGGCGCCAACGAGGAAGAACGCATAGTCCTGCATCACGCCCCCAACCGCATCGGCGCAGCGCGTTCGCGCTCGGCGATGATCGCCTGCACGCGCCACAGGACGATGCCGATGCAATAGGCCCACACGGCGAACGTCATCACCAGCAGCGCCGCCAGCATGATCATCGCCATCGACGGTGCCGCGGTGAGGCTGATCGACGAACCCTGGTGCAATGTGTTCCACCATTTGACGGAGAAAAAAATGATCGGCACGTTGACCACCCCCACCAGCGACAGCACCCCGCACGCGCGATCGGCGCGCCGAGGGTCATCGATCGCGCCACGCAGTGCGATCACGCCGAGATAGAGGAACAGCAGGATCAGTGTCGATGTCATTCGAGCGTCCCAGGCCCAATACGTTCCCCACGTTGGCCGCCCCCAGAACGCGCCAGTCCACAGCGCAACGAACGCCATTCCAGCACCCGTCGGTGCCAACGCCTGCGCCATCATCGCCGACAGCCGCGTGTTGTAGCCGAGTGCGAGCGCGCTCCACAGCGCCATCACCACGTAGATCAGCATGGCCATCCACGCGGCGGGAACGTGGATGAAGATGATGCGGTAGGCATCGCCCTGCGTGGCATCGGTGGGTGCGACGACGAGTCCGAGATAGAGCCCGATCGCGGCGAGTACCCCCGCCACCGCAAGGAACCAGGGCGCGCTGCACCGCGCGAGCGGCAGGAAGCTCGTGGGAGATGCGTATTTGAACCAGTTGACGCTCATGGAATGTCCGTCAGTCCAGCGCGATGCGCACCGCGGCTGCCGCGGCAAACGGCGCGCCCAGCGCGGCCAGCAACAACCCCGCCCCCAGCAGCGAAAAATGCGGACTCGGCGACAGTCCCGCATGCAACGCATCGACGGCACCCGCGCCAAAAATCAACACCGGCACGAACAGTGGTAACACCAGAAGTGCCAATAAGCTTCCACCGCCGCGTGCGCCCAGCGTCAGCGCGGCGCCGATCGCGCCCAGCATCGACAGGACCGGCGTGCCGAGCGCGAGACCTGCGACCAGCACCAGTGTGTCGGCCGGTCCCGCGTGGTAGGCGAGCGCGAACAGCGGTGCAAGCACGACCAGCGGCAGCCCGGTGGTCAGCCAGTGTGCCGCCATTTTACCGGACACCAGCGCGGCCAGCGGACGCGGCGACAATGCGATCGACGCCAGCGTACCGTCAGCGAAGTCGGCGGCGAAAAGGCGCGGCAGCGCGAGCAGCGCCGACAGTAGCGCCGCCACCCACAGCACGCCTGGCCCGAGCGTGGCCAGCAGCACTGGCTCGGGTGGCAGCGTCAACGGGAACAGCGTGACGACCAGCGCATAGAACGCGAGCTCGGTGGCGAGCTCGCCGCGCGAGCGCAGTGCGATGGAGAGGTCGCGCCGCAGCGCCCACGTGAATGCAGGGAGCACGGCGCGGGCGTCGCTCACAGCGCAATCTCACGAAGCTGCGCGCCGGTGATGGCGATCGGCGCATGCGTCGCCAGCACCACGATTCCGCCTGCAGCGCAATGCGCCGCCAGCGTCGCCTGCAGCCATGCCAGGCCCTGCGCATCGAGCGCGGTGGCCGGTTCGTCGAGGATCCACAGCGGGCGCGTGGAAAGCGCGAGCAGGGCGAGGTGCACGCGGCGCCGCTGGCCTTGCGACAACACGCGCGCCGGCAGCGCGGCATGCGCGGCAAGACCGACCGCGCCGAGCGCCGCCGAAACCGTCGCCGCGGATGCATCCTCGGCGGCCAGGCTGGCGAGCGATTGCACGTTCTCGGATGCACTCAACGCATCCTTCAGCGCGGGTGCATGTCCGCAGAACAACAGGTCGGCGCGCAACGCAGGCGCGAACGGATGCATGCGCCCGCCGCGCCAGTCGAGGGTGCCGTGCTCAGCCTGCGTGAGGCCCGCCAGGACGCGCAGCAGCGTGGTCTTGCCCGCGCCGTTGGCGCCGGTGACCACCAGTGCATCGCCGCCATGCAGCGCGAAGGACACGTCGCGCCACAACAGCGTTGCGCCACGACGCGCGGCGAGTTCATGCGCGGTCAGGATGGCGGGTATCGGCACGGGAGCATTCGGGGATGCAGGCGCGCACGCAACGCGCGCCCATACCCCCATTTTACGGCAGTGGTGGCGTACGCGCCGCCATTCGGCCGTAGTGCAATTTCACCGTGTCTGTGCATGGCGTCGTGGCATCCGGCGGCCTTTGCCGGCGCCCACCGCGAAGTGTCGGCCGATGGACCACGGGCCGCCCCAGCCGGGCCGCGAGCCCGGTCGACGCACGAATATTCACACCTGTTCGAGGGGTGTCCGGATTATCATGTGCGCGCCGCTACCGGTCCGTCGTACAGAGGCTTTGAAGATGATCCTGCGCCGCGTGTCGTTTACGCCATTGTCCTGCCGTTTCCGGGGATTGGGTGCCCTAGCCGCGCGCAGTGCGCTGGCGCTGGCGCTGGTGATTTCCGCAGCGGGCGCCATCGCGCAGACGGTGTTCGATTCATCGATTCGCTTCGACAAGAGAACGCCGATCTACGCCGCACGCGAAGACGTGAACGTGGATATCTTCCTGTACAGCGACACCGACCCGGTGACCAATGTGTCGTTCACCTCCACGCTGCCGGCAGGAGTCAAGTTCAAGTCCGCGCCGGCGCGAAGCCAGTGTGGCGGCACCGTTACGTACACCGCCACCACGTTCATGCTGACCAACGGCTCGTTCCCGATCGACAATGGCTGCGACATTGTCGTCGACGTCTATGCCGAGCCGCTGGTCGACACCACCTATACGTTCAACACCGGCACCATCCACTTCACCAGCGGGAACACGACGTCCACCAGCAGCGACGCCAAGGATTTCCAGGTGCAAGCCGGCATGCCGCCCGAATTCTCCGGCTCGATTCCAGGCGACGGGCGCGTTGGCGAATCGTATTACTACCCAATCGTCGTCAGCGGCACCGCGCCGATCACCGTGCAGGCGCTGAATTTGCCGCCCGGTCTCTACTACGACCCCGTGTACGGCGAAGTGGACGGCCGTCCGACCAAGCCCGGTTCGTACGACGTGACATTCAAGGCGCAAAACGGATTTCCGCCCAACGCCAGCGAGACCTTCACGATCAACATCCTGCCTGCGGCGCTGTCGGTGGGGAAGACATTCATGCCGCAGTCGATCGTCACCGGTGGCACGGCGCAATTGTTGATCACGCTGACCACGACCGAACCAGTCAGCCTGATCAACCTGAATGACCCGTTCCCAGGCGGATTGGCCGCCACCACGCCAGGCACCAGCAGCCAATGCGGCGGTACCGTCACCGTGCAACATATGTCGGTCAGCTATCAAGGCGACAGGCCCGGGGCCGGCAATTGCACGATCGTGGTTCCCGTAACCAGCGACAGCGATGTCGATCGCACGATCGTCAACACGACGTCGTCGATCGCGTATGACGACGGGCTGCAGATCGACGGTGTCAGCGGCACGCTGTTCGTGCATGCCGGGGTGCCACCGACGATCACCAGCGGGCAGCCGCCCTCCGGTGTCGTCGGTGACATCTATCACTTCGTGCTATTCGCGACCGGCACGCCACCGATCTCGTTCAGCGTCAGCGGTCTGCCGCCGGGCCTTGCGTTCGATCCGACCACGGTTTCGATCACCGGCAAGCCCACCGCGGCGGGCAGCTATCCGGGAACCATCGCCGCGCATAATGCATTCGGGCCGGATGACACGCAGAGGTTCACGATCATCATCCGCAATCCGCCGCTGGCGATCATCACCAGCACGCTGCCGCCGATCAACGGCGGCCAGCCGGTCAACGTGCCCATCGTCGCGCAGGGCGGCATCCCGCCCTACACCTTCACGCTGCTGAGCGGACAGTTGCCGCCGGGGCTCGCGTTCGACGCGCAGGGCAACCTGGTCGGCGTACCGACGCTGCCGGGTGTCTATACTTTCACCGCGCAGGTGGTCGATTCAGTCGGCACCAAGGCGACGCGCACCTACACGATCACGATCCAGAAGACCACGCCGGTGTTTGCATTCACGGTGACGCCCGATCCCGCGGTGATCGGCCAGACTGTGAACGCGACGGCGACGCTGACCGGCGCAGCCGGTGCAGCCGGCGGCAACGTGCAGGTATGGCTCGCGCATTCCGGTGAGCGGTGCCCGGTGGTGGCGGGCGATACGCCGGTGGCGGCGAAGACGGTGGTCTCTGCGCTCAACGCAGGCAGTGCGGTGAATTTCGCGTTCGCCGACCTGGGCATCGATCACTACCAGGTGTGCGCGATCTATGCCGGTGACGTCCGCTACAACCCGGTCAACGCGGGTCCGTACGACCTGTTCGTGATCAAGGGCGCACTGCTGTCAGCGCCCAAGGTCGCGATTGCGGCGCCTGGAACAGTCAAGGCGAACCAGGTCGTCAATGCGCAAGTGACCGTCAATGCCCTGACGCAGGGCGGCAACGCACCCTCGGGCAGCGTGTTGTTGCGCGCCGATGGTGTCGTCGTCGGCACAATTGCGCTCAGCGGCGGCGTAGCGACGTTCAGCACCACGGCGCCCGGCACGCCGGGGCAGATGACGCTGACGGCCAGCTACATGGGCGACGGCGCGTTCCCGCCGGCGATCTCGGCACCCGCTCTCGTCGCTGTGACCAAAGGCGACCCCGCGGCGGTCGCGCCGGTTCCGACGTTGTCGGCATGGGCACTGCTGCTGCTGTCGGCATTGATCGCCGCGCTGGGCATCGGCGTGCGCAGCAGGCGCCGCAGCCAGTAGCGCTCGCGTGCGCGTCACGCCGGGAAAGCTGCTCGCCTCGCTGGCCGGCGCGCCGCGCTGGGTCATAGGCGGCATCATCATCGCGGCCTTCGCGGCCGACGCGCTGACACACGCGTTCACCCTTCCGCTGATCCCCAAGCTCGAGGCCATCGCCTACGACGCGCGCCTCGCAGCGGTGAGCCCCGGCACCGGCGACCCGCAGGTGGTCATCGTCGACATCGACGAGGCATCGCTTGCGCGCGAAGGTCGCTGGCCCTGGTCGCGCGACAAGATCGCGAAGCTCGTCACGCAACTGTTCGATCGCTACCATGCGCATGCGATCGGTTTCGACGTGCTGTTCGCCGAACCCGACACCTCGAGCGGCGCGCGCGTGATCGACGAGCTGGCGGATACGACGTTCGCCAATACGCCGGGTTTTCGCGCCCGCTGGAACGCGCTGCGGCCATCGCTCGACTACGACGCGACGTTCGCCGCGGTGCTCGCCGGCAAGCCGGTGGTGCTCGCCTATGGCTTCAACGATTCCACGCAACGCAGCGGCCTGTTGCCGCCACCGGCGTTCACCCAGCAATCGCTGGGCACGCATGTGATTCCGCTGGCGCAGGAGCGCGGCTACACCGCGAGTCTGCCGGCGTTGACGCGAGCCGCTGCTGGTTCTGGCCACATCGATCCCGCTTTCGACGTGGATAACGTCGTGCGCCGCGTGCCGATGGTCAAGCGTTACGGTGACGGCTACTACCCGGCGCTGGCGCTTGCGCTGGGCGCCGTCGCCGTTGAAGCCAAGAGCATCGCGCCGACGTTCGACAGCAACGGCGACCTGACCGCGCTCGACGCAGGTGGGATGAACGTGCCGGTGGCGGCCGATGGCCTCGCGCTCGTCCCCTATCGCGGCCCGCCGCGCACGTTCCACTACGTGTCGGCAACCGACGTGCTGTCAGGCAGCAACAAGGTCACCGGAATCGACGGCGCCATCGTGCTGGTGGGCACCACCGCCAAGGGCCTGCAGGACCTGCGCTCGACGCCGTTCGGTCCCGATTTCCCTGGCGTCGAGATGCACGCGAACCTGCTGTCGGGGATGCTCAATGGCGAGATGATCTCGGTGCCGCGCGGCGCCAGCGAAGTGGAGGCACTGGTGATCATCGTCGCGGGCCTGCTGGTCGTGTTCCTGATCCCATGGCGGCGCCCGTGGGTCACCTCGATGGGCGTCAGCGTGCTGGCTGCCGCGGTGATCGCGCTCAACTTCTGGTTCTGGATCCACGACAGGTCGGTGATCCCGATCGCGCGCACGCTGGCGATGCTGCTCACGCTGTGGCTGTACAACCTGCTGACCGGCTTCGTCAAGGAAGCGCAGGACACGCGGGTGCTGACGACACGCTTCGGCGAATACGTGCCCCCCGAGCGTGTCGCCGAGCTGCGCGAAAGCGGGCAGAGTTTCTCGCTCGAGGGCGAAAGCCGCGAGCTGACGGTAATGTTTTCCGACGTGCGCGGCTTCACCGCGGTATCCGAGCGCCTGGCGCCACGCGAGCTGTCGGCGATGATGAACGTGTACCTGACGGAAATGACGAAGATCATCCATCGCACGCGCGGCACCATCGACAAGTACATCGGCGACGCGATCATGGCGTTCTGGGGTGCGCCGCTGGCGATCCCGACGCACGCCAGCGAGGCGGTCGCCACCGCGATCGCGATGCGCGACGTGATGCCGACGCTGGCGCCGGTATTCGCCGCGCGCGGATGGCCGGAGCTGATGACCGGCATCGGCATCAACACCGGCACGATGAATGTCGGCGACATGGGCTCGCAGTTTCGCAAGGCGTACACGGTGCTGGGCGACGCTGTCAACCTCGCGTCGCGCATCGAAGGGCTGACCAAGATGTATGGCGTGACGGTGCTGTGCGGGCAGTCGACGCGCGACGCCGCACCGGGCTTCACCTGGCGCGAGGTCGACCGCGTGCGCGTCGTCAACCGCGAAGCGCCGATCAGTGTCTGGGAGCCGTTCCCCGCCGGCCTCGCCGCGAACGTGCACGCACGTCTCGAGCGCCATGCCGAAGCATTGGCGTGCTATCGCGCACGCGACTTCGCGCTCGCGGAAGCATTGTTCGTCGAGCTGGAAAACGAGGACGTGTCGACGACGCTGTACACACTGTTCGTCGACCGCTGCCAGCGCTACCAGGTGACGCCGCCGCCGCCCGACTGGGACGGCGCCACCAGCATGTCGGCGAAGTGACGGGGCGGCGGCGCGCCGCGAGGGCGCGCTACGTCAGCACTTCGGCGTGCAGCGGTGATAGCCGACAACGCCCTCGATCACGTTGCCGCTGCGGCCGTTGAAGTAGTAGTCGAGGCCGACGCCGGTGGCGCCCGGCCCGCTCAGGAAGCCCGCGAAGTTGCCCTGCACCAGCGGCTGGCACGCACTGCCCGTGCACGCAGCGCTGGCCCCCAGGCCGGCCGTCGAGAACAGCGGGCCGACGAGATGCGTGGTGCCGCTCATCGTATAGGTGGCGTCGGCGCCGAAACCCACCGCCAGCCCACTGAGCGCCAGGCTGGCTTGCGTGAAGTCGACAGTGACATTGCCACCCGACAGCAGGGTTCCCACTGCGCCGGTGCCCGAATCGGTAGGACGTGTGCCGCCGACCGGTGCGAAACTGACGACACCCGAGTCCGGCAGCGCGGTTGCCACGTTGCCATAGATGTAGTGCAGGTTGCCGCCGTCGTTGTGCACGACCTCGCCGTTGGGCAGCGTCTGCGCGATTGTCGATCCGCTGCCGTTCCAGCGGCCCCAGTTGAGGCCGCCCGCGTCGAGCGCCGAGCCGGCGTCGAGTACGCTCGCAGTGCCACGCGCCGCGTGCAGGTCGGGCGTGTTGATCGCCAGCACGTTACCCGTGCCGTCCAGCGTGAATGGATTGCCGGCTGCGTCGACGCTGCCGAGCTCCAGCGTGTACTGGTCGGAACCCACCGCGTAGTTGCGACCGGTGTTGATCAGACCCAGATCGAGGTCCTCGGTGGACTGGTAGACGAACGGCTCGTCGGGGACCGCGAAGCCTTGCGGAAACTCGGGCACCTTGGGGAACTGCAGGTCGGCGGGTGCCGTGCGCGCGACGACCACGCGGCTCTTCAGGCTGTCCGCCAGGAAACGCGGCGGTGCGATCAGGCGCTCGGGCCCGAAGCCTTCGCGGACGCGGAAATATTCGCGAGCGCCAAATTCGATATCGCCAGCCGAGGTGAACATCGCCACGCGTCCGGCGAGCACGCCGCCGTACAGTCCGGGCACCGCAGGCAATCCTTCCGGCGAGTCGCGGCATTCGTCGGCGGCACACAACTGCACCACGTAGTGCGTGCCGCGGATGCCGATTGTCGCCTGCGTGGTGACGACGCTGTAGCGATCGTGGTCGACTTTGCCGATCTGTCCGCTGACGGTGCGGAAGCCACCGCGCACCAGGCGGAACACCGCGCGCTCGTTGCCATCGTCACGGCCGTTGTAGACGAACTGCTCGATGCGGAATTCGGTATCGGGCTTGAGTGCCACCAGCGCGTCGTCGGAGAAACGGATCTGCGCGTGGCTCTGGGCGCCGGTGACGACGACGTCGCCGGCGTTGACATTGGCGCCCGAAGTGAGTCGCACATGGTCGTTGCCGCGCGTCACGCTGACGTCACCCACCGCAAGCACGACGCGTCCGGCCTGCGCGTGGGCGAGCGTCGAGGCAAGGGCCAGTGCGATCAGCAGCGCGCGTACGGCGGAGAGGATGCGAAGGTTCACGGGTGTTCTCCGCTATTTGAACTCATAACGCAGCTTCAGCATCACGAGGTTGCGCGTGTATGCGTAGAGTTCGATGTTCGAGTCGTTGCGCTGGTACTGGTATTCGAGCCGCGTGCTCCAGTTGCGCGCAAGCAGGTACATCGCACCGACCGACGCCACGTAGTTGTCGTCCTTGCGCGTGACGTCGAGCAGCGGGATGTCACCATCGTAGTCGCTGCGAAGGTACGCGAAGCCCGCATTCAGCGCCCAGAACGGCGACGGCGACACGGTCACGTCGGCGGCGGCGCCGGCGATGCCACGTCCCAAGTCGGGGCGATCGCGCATGTCGTGCTCGCGGCCCCCGTAGACGGAGGCGTTGAGCACCGGCTGCCATGCGCTGAGCCAGCCATGGCGCAGGCTGAGCCCGACCGCGTAGAAGTCGGCGTCGCGCACTTCATTGTCGCCACGGTAGTCGAGGCGCGCGAACTGCGGCGTGAGGCTCAACGTCGTCGTCGGACCCACCTGGCGGCGCCATTCGAGTGCCACGCCATTGCTGGTGCGATAGCTGTCTTGGTCGAGCAGGATCTGGCCGTAGGCATAGGTGAGCGCGAACGTGTCGACGTCGCGTCGGTACGTGCCACCGGCGTTCAACGCCAGCTGCGACAGGTCGAACTCACGGTTGCTGAAATTGAAATTGCCGCTGCCAATGCCACCAACGAATAACGCGGCGCCCGGTGCGACCGGATGGCTGTATTGCACGGCGCCCGCCAGCACGCCGAAACCGTCGCCCTTGCGGATGCCCGCATCGACGACGGTGACGCGGCCGAGCACGGGCAGCGCGATATCGGCCTGCGCCACGCCGGCGTTGATGTTGCTGTCGTAACCGACACCGGCTTCGACGTAGGCGGTCAGCGACGGCTGGTACTGGGCTTCGCGCGCCTTCAGCGCATCCAGGTAGCGCTGGATGCCTGCGCGCACGTCAGGCGGCGGATTGAGCACGCGCACCGTCTCGAATTCCTCGCGCGAGCGGCGATCGTCACCGGCGTAGAAGTACGCGCGCGCAAGCTCGAGGCGGCCGCGCGCGTCCGACGGATTGAGCAGCGAGTAGCGCTCGAGCGAGAGGACGCCTTCACCGGTGTGACCGGTGTCGACCGCGGCGATGCCGCACCAAAGGTCGGCGCCGGGCAGCGTGTCGCGGGGCAGCGTCGCGCACTGTTCCCACGCGCTGACCGAGCGGCTTGCTTCGACATTGGCGCGCACTTCGTCGAGTGTTGCGGCATGTGCGGCCGGCGCCGCCAACACCGCGCAAACGAGCAGCACAATTTCTCCAGACGAACCGCGTTGCCGCATCATTTTCCCCTGCCGAGCCGCGGGCATCATAGCATCGAATCAAGGGATTACAGTGTCGATCATGATGTGAATATTCGTGCTTCCAGCAGGCAGCGGCGGCGATTTTCCGGTGAGGTCGCCGGAGGCAGGCTGCGCATTGCCGGACTTCGAAACGCGCGCCTCGACGACCACGTTATGCGCGCTCGAAATGGTCATGCCCGGCGCCATCGCCATCGAATCGTCGAGCACGAAATCGCGCGGCAAATCGCGCACGGTGGTGCGCAGCACTGCGAGCGGCATGCGCGGTCCATCGACGGCACGCGCGAAGATGAACACCGTGTCGGACGGGCTCACCCGCGCCGCCAATGCGGGACTCAACGTCAGCGTGCCGGTGATTCGCGTGCCGGCAGCCGCTGCGCTTGCCGCCGGCGCCGCGCGCGATTGCGCGGACGCGCTTGCCGTGCGATCGCCGGTCGCGGGTCGCGTCGCACTTGCGCCTCTCGCGGCATCCCGCTTTCGCAGCGTGTCCGCGATCACCGCCGCAACCTCGCGTGCCGCATCGCCATCGGCGGGCAGGTCGGCCGCAAGCGCGCGCCAGTGATTTAGCGCCTCGTCGAAGTCGTTGCGTTCCGAGGCTGATGCGGCCGCGAGTGCCAGTGCCTTCTGGTCGTGCGGGTCGGCAGCCAGCGCGCGGCGCGTCAATTCGGTGGGCATGCCCTGCAGCGAACCCTGCGCCATCGACAGCGCGTCGGCGTAGTCGGCGAGCAGTGCGGCATCGCCGGGCGCACGCTGCGTGGCTTCGGCATAGGCTTTGGCGGCATCGTCGAAGCGGCCGAGCGCCGCATACGAGCGACCGAGCAGCGCCCATCCGCGCGGATCCTCCGGTTGCGTCTTCATACGCTGCGCGAGCGTGGCGACCATCGCCAGCACCTGCGCCTGCGTCATCGGCGCGCGCGCTTGCGCTGTGATGCGCGCGGCGTCGATCGCCTGTGGCTGCCCCAGCGTGAAATACAGCGCGCCCGACGCCACTGGCAGCAGCACGATCAGCGCAGCGGCAACGATCCAGCGCGCACGCGGCGATGCCGGTGCGACCGGCGCCGGATGATCGACTTCGACACCGAGCCGCGCCGCGAGCTCGTCGTGCATCCGTGCATGCTCGCTCGCGTCGATGACGCCGTTGGCGAGGTCGCCGTCGAGCTGGCGCTTCTGGTCGCGGAAGATCGCCACCGATGCCGCGTCGTCGCTCGCCGGTGGGTCGTCCGCGCGGTGGGCCAGTAGTGCGCGCAGCAGCACGCCGAGCGTGACGATCACGACCAGTGCGGAGACGATCCAGAAGACGATGGCGGAGGGCATCGGTGCAGAACCGGGAAGGTGGGCCGTTACAGGCGCGGCAACCGTCGCGCACCGGGCGAATTATAGCGGGCGGGGCGCGACCGCCTCATCCAGCGCCCAGCTGCGGGCGCCCATCACCCACTGCGGGAACGCGGTGGCAAGCTGCGGAAACACGCAGATCAGCACCACCGCGACGATCATCAGGATCACGAACGGGAATACACCGTAGATGACCTGGTGCAGTGAAATATCGGGTGCGATGTTGTTGATCACGAACAGGTTGAGTCCCACCGGTGGATGGATAAGTCCCATCTCCATCACGATCGCCATCAGCACGCCGAACCAGATCAGGTCGAAGCCATCGGCACGCAGCGGCGGCAGGATGATCGGCGCCGTCATCAGGATGATGCTGACCGGCGGCAGGAAGAAGCCGAGCACCACCACCAGCAGCAGGATCGCGGCCAGCAGCAGCCACTTCGACAGGTGCATCGCGACGATCGTCTCGGCGGCCGACTGCGACAGGTGCAGGTAGCTCATCACGTACGCAAACGACAGCGACATGCCGATGTTGAACATCAGCATCGTCGACTCGCGAACGGTGGCAGCGAGGATCGGCGTCAGGTCGCGTGGACGCCACACGCCGTAGATCGCCGCGATCAGCAGCAGCGCCATGATCGCGCCCAGACCCGCGGTTTCCGACGGCGTCGCGAAGCCGCCGTACAGCGCGACCATCACGCCGATCAGCAGGATCACGAACGGCAGCATGCCGAAGCGCTCGGCGAAGGTGTAACGCCGCTCGTCGAGATAGGCTGACCGCGTGCCGGCTTGTGCGAACGCGTGCTCGGCGGCGCGGAACTCGCGACGGAAGCGCCACGCGGCATACAACGAGAACAGCGTGACCAGCAGCAGCACGGGGCCGATGCCCGCGAGGAACCAGTATGCGTTGCGCAGCAGTTCGCGGGAATGACGGCAAACGACGCCAGGTTCCCGCTTCCGCGGGAATGACGGGCAAGAGTTCGCGGAATGACTGTGGCCCGCGCTGGGTTCCAGCTTTCGTGAGGACGACTGGACAATCGTTTATCATTGCGAAAAGGCGCGCCGCGCCGCACTCCCATGACCGACAAAGACATCCGCGAAGCCTCGCTCGAGTACCACCGCAAGGCGCCCGCCGGCAAGATCTCGATTGCGCCGACCAAGAAGCTCAGCAATCAGCGTGACCTGGCGCTGGCCTACACGCCGGGTGTGGCCGCCGCGTGCGACGCGATCGTCAAGGATCCCGCCGAAGCGCGCAACCTCACGGCGCGCGGCAACCTGATCGGCGTGATCACCAACGGCACCGCGGTGCTGGGGCTCGGCGCGATCGGCCCGCTGGCCGGCAAGCCGGTGATGGAAGGCAAG